>JAGRGU010000013.1:0-13966 GCA_020445335.1 Gammaproteobacteria bacterium | reverse complement strand
AAGCAGTCAACCCGGAGCGTGCCGCTGACCAGGCTGAAGTCGTGATCGTCGCAACGGCTTATGACGATGCGGTGAATGCGCTGCGTTCTGTGGGCGACTTGCGGGGCAAGGTCGTCATCGACATCACGAATCCACTTACGCCTGATTATATGGGCCTGACCGTCGGCCATGAGACCTCTGCTGCAGAGGAAATCGCCAGGGCTGTACCTGACGCAGATGTCGTTAAAGCCTTCAATACCGTGTTTGCCCAGGTTCTGACCGAGGGCAGCGATTTCGGCGACGGCCGGAAGGTGACCGTATTGATCGCCGGTGACAGCGAACAGGCCAAGGAGAAGACACGCGCAGTGGCCGAAAGCATGGGGTTTGAAACAATCGACGCCGGTGGACTCAAGAATGCGCGTTATCTGGAGCCAGTGGCCGGCCTGAATATCTATCTCGGATATGGCGCAGGCCTGGGTACACACATCGCACCAACCTGGATGCAGGCCACCTAGTCAGATTGGCAGGCGTATTTATCAACCTTTATAAATATGCTGAGGAAAGTCTCATGAAAACCCTACCTACAGTAACGGCTCTTATCACCAGCGGAATCATTGCGTCAGCCACAACATTGTCTATCGCTGCCGAACCCACCAGTGAAAAGGTTCAGGTACAGGCAAATCTGAATCGCTTCGATCAACTTGACTTTGATGCATACAGTAATCGCAAGGATATGAAGCTGTTTGCGGAGATCCACTGTGCGGACGTCAAGGTGGTGTTCCCGGATGGAAGAACGACACATGGCATTGAGCAGCATCTGAAGGATATCGAAGGGCTGTTTAACGGCACCCCGGATTCTCGAGTCACTGCACACCCCATTGCCTTCGGGTCCGATGACTGGACGGCGGCCACGGGTGTTCTTGAGGCCACCTTCTCGGAACCGATGCAGCTCCAGAACGGCAGCTCGATTCCGCCTACTGGCAACAAAGTCAAACTGAACATGGCCACCATCGCCCGATGGGAGAATGGCTGTATCGCTGAAGAGCATCTCTTCTGGGATAACGCTGAATACATGAAACAGCTGGGACTGGGCAATTAGGCCGCCTGGCATCAAATGAAGGCAGCGCTCTTGCCTTGGTTTCGCACTCGCAAGACCTTGGCCAAGTTCAAAATGAATACTGTGCAAATCCGGAGTTGAAACTATGAAAACGTTAGTGAAAAAAATGATGGCAACCGACACTGGTTTGGGCCAATTGGCCATTCGTGTCCCGGTCGGCATCATCTTTTTCGCGCACGGCGCACAAAAACTGTTCGGATGGTTCGGTGGGTATGGTCTGGAAGGAACCGGTCAATGGATGGCCTCGATCGGTCTGAATCCAGGCTATTTGATGGCGTTACTTGCCGGCGGTGCCGAATTTTTTGGCGGCCTCGCCCTGATCCTGGGATTGCTGGTCCGCCCGGCTGCCGCAGTGCTTGCCTTCACCATGATCATTGCCATCCTAACCGCCCACATCGGTAACGGTCTGTTCATGAGCAATAACGGCTACGAGTTTGGCCTGGCATTACTGGCCGCATCGGTTGCGCTCGCCATCAGTGGCGCAGGCCGGGGCTCTCTCGATGCCGTATTATCGAGGGCTAGTTGAGGCCATGTCCGCGGGCTCGACAAAGCCGGGAGGTTTTTTCCCGGCTCAATCGAGGCAGAGAGGTTGAAGGGAGATTGCAAATGTTGATTAACGGGAAATGGGCGAGAGATTTTCACCCCGTACAAAGAACCGATGCTGAAGGTGGGTTTGTTCGGGAGCAATCCCAATTTCGCAACTGGATCACAACTGATGGCAGCCCGGGACCTACCGGTGAGGGAGGCTTTGTCGCGGAACCCGACCGCTACCACCTGTATGTTGCGCTGATTTGTCCCTGGGCCTCGCGCACATTGATGGCGCGTAGACTCAAGGGCCTTGAAGATGTCATTTCGCTTACCGTGCTCGATCCCCGCTTGACTGAAAAGGTCTGGCGATTTGGTGGCGATAAGGGGGCAATTACCGGTACTCAGCCCGACCCTCTTTACGGTTCTGAATACCTTTACCAGATCTACCTGCGGGCAAATTCCGATTACACCGGTCAGATCACCGTTCCCGTGCTTTGGGACAAGCAAAAAGAGACCATCGTCAATAACGAATCTTCAGACATCATTCGCATGTTCAATGACGGCTTTGGCAATCTGGCCAAGGAAAGTATTGATCTCTATCCGGTTGATCTAAGACCTGAGATCGACGACGTCAACGAGCGTCTCTACGACCGTTTCAACAACGGCGTTTACCGAGCCGGTTTCGCGACAACTCAAGTAGCCTATGAGCGAGCTGTCCGAGAGGTGTTTGACAGCCTGGACTGGATTGATCAACGACTTGACAAGCAACACTATCTGGTTGGCGATCGCCTCACCGAAGCCGATGTGCGTGCATTCGTGACCCTGATCCGCTTCGACCTCGCCTATCACGGCCTCTTCAAGACCAATCTCCATCAGCTGCGCGACTACCGAAACATAACTGCCTACATGAAGCGTATCTATGAGCTACCTGGCATCGCAGATACGGTATCACCGGATCACATCTTGACTGGATACTACTCAATCCGCGCCTTGAATCCTTCCGGCATCGTCCCAGTCGGCCCCACTAACTTGTGGTAGCACCGGACACTGACGGGAGCCAAACGATCGCACGCAAGACTGGTTAACAAGAGAGGAAATACAATGATCGAGGAACAACGCCATCCGTCCAGTGACCGCATGCCGGTACTGTTCGTCGGTCACGGCTCACCCATGAATGCGATTGCAGACAATCAATGGAGTCGTGGCTATACCAGACTGCGGGACCTGGTTCCACGGCCAGCGGCGATTCTGGCGATCTCCGCTCACTGGTATGTGAAAGGCAGCCATCTAACAGTCAATACTCAACCACCGACGATTCATGACTTTGGTGGTTTTCCGAGTGCGCTGTATGACATCGAGTACCCTGCACCAGGTTATCCTGAACTCGCTGGGTCTGTGTGTGAAATACTGGGCAAGAATCGGGCAAAGCTTTCGGAGGACTGGGGACTGGACCATGGCATCTGGTCAGTACTGCACTGGATGTATCCTGAGGCGGACATCCCCGTCGTACAACTCAGCATCGATCGCCAGCTTGATGTGCGCCAGCACTACGCGATTGGGAAATTACTCAGCATACTGCGCGACCGGAATATCCTGATCTTGACCAGTGGTAATATCGTGCACAATTTGCATGATGCTTTCGGGCGAATGCAGACCGGTACCGCGATTACACCTGATTGGGCTTACCGTTTCGATGAAACTGTCAAGCAGGCATTGCTCGCGCATGATATCGAAACGCTTATGTCTTTGTACCCGGACACGGCCGACGGACAACGTGCACATCCCACACCGGATCACTGGCTGCCGTTGATTTACGCAGCAGGCGCTGCCAATGAAAATGATCGCGTACGTTTTCCAACCGAGGGATTCGATTTGGGATCTCTTTCGATGAGAAACGTTGTCTTCGGATGAAATCGACAGCAGGTACGCCTGACATCAGCCCTTGGCGGTATAAGAGCATTCCGTTTCTGCGCTAATAAAATTGCGAGCAACATACAGGCGGAGCATCCTCGTAGTCTTGCATGAATGAATGCGGGCTGAGGCCTTGCTCAAATATGTAACGTTCAGTGCGACTGATTCCATGCCAGCCTCAATCTTCCTCTCATGGTATCGATGTTTTCTGCCTTGCTACATGCAATAGATACAGTTGAAAATTCCATGCTCGGTAAACTCTTCAAAATGCTCGAAACATTTCCGATTTGATCAGTGCTATCCAGCACACTCTGAATTACCTCCGATTCATCAATACAAACTTTGATAATCTTTGTATTTCCGCCTGGCATTCGCAGTTAAAGCGTCTACCCTCGAAGGCCACTATGGGTATATCACTGACTCCCGAATATCGGTCAGTTTCTCTTTAAGCGTATCGACGTTCACAGGAAAAAATGGCAACTCATTAAATTGTTCGCTCCAGAGCGGAGCGGGATCATTTTCTCATCAGACCAGACTGAGCCGGCTCTGTAATCGCCAACTCATAACGGGTTGTTCTACCACCACCAGGTAGTGGGATGATGATACCCTTGGCAACCAGGTTAGAAAGATCACGGCTGGCCGTTCGATTCGGGCACTTGGTGATCGCTTCATATTTCCTGGTCGTTATTCCGCCTTCGAAACCCTTCCGACCTTCAGCGAACACCCGCGATACCATTCTGGCCTGCCGGTTATTCAACTGGTTGCCATAGGCTGCATAGAAGCGTGTCTTGGACACTACAAAGTTCACCTCTTCCCTGGCAATTGCCTGCGCCTTGATTATCGTGTCTGCAAAATAATCCAGCCAAAAGTTAACATCCAGGCTTCCACGACTCGCTTTCTCCAGTTGCAGGTAATAGGCTTTTTTGTCCGCCTCCATTGCCGTGGCAAGACAGGCCGTGGTTGGATAGCCGAGAGACTGCGAAAGCGCATGGTCAGCGATCGCCCTACCAACTCGACCGTTACCATCATCGAAGGGGTGAATCACCTCGAACCAGAGATGAGCAATACCTGCTCTTGCGATCCCGTTTTTTGCATTATCTTCGCCCAAAGGGCCGGTTTGGTTGTACCAGTCGACAAACCCCCCCATTTCGTCAGGTACCCGAGTCGCTGGCGGGGCTTCATAGTGAACCTGTTCCCGACCATAAGGCCCGCTCATAATTTGCATTGGCGAAGGATCGTTGCGATATACGCCACGCAGAATAGGCCTGAAGCGCTGTTCCGGGACAGCCATGGATTGCCACTTACCCAGCAGGTCATGCGTCAGGGATGTTTGCCAGTTCTTGCGAACGTCCACCAGCAGCGATGCAGCCCCAGCAGCTTTCTGGTCTGAGTTGGCCGGTAGCGTATCCGATGTTATCAAAGAGAGTAGCGATGACCTGACCGACTCTCGGTCCAGATCCTCGCCCTCAATGGCGCTGGTTTTGATAGCCTCGGAAAGCATCAAATCGACCGTGGCATCCTCTCGAGATGCCATAGGGAGTGCATCAAAGCTACCCGCCAGGCGCTCTGAATTTATGCGAAATGCAAGCTCTCGATCTTCGAGTGCGCTCTTGTCATAGCGAAAATCTGGCCAGCCTGGTTGTTGCCATATCCATCTCATGACGCGATTGTACCACTTATTCGCGCCATTATATGAATATTATTGGCGTGTTTATAGCGCTAAATCACGCCACTCTCGTGCGAAAAGCGAATCAGGATGGAGACCGCAAATACCATGATTACGCCGATTTGCCATGCATGGTATTACCGCCATCTACGTTACAGCGCGTGGCAAATATCATGAAAAATACCATTGATGATGCAGATGACATGATCAATAGGATTGTTTTTATTCTTTATAATCAATAGCTTGAAAACTCACGTCACTCCCACCCTATTGTAAATAACCATTTTTTATCTTTTATATTCAATAGCTTATTTTCCTGCTAAATCGTAATACCATGAAAAATACCATGCTCAATAATTTCTTAAAGAAGTTTCATTTTTTCAACTGACCGATTAGAGAAGCTGAGCACAGAAACCTGTTTGGTCGGGCAATAGAGATTCCCATCCGATGGGTGTTCAGCTCCACTCACCGCGCCAAAATATATGTCTATCATACCCATCAAATACCGAAAGATATCTAAAAAAAATCAGTTCGTTACCGCCAATACCCATGAGCTGGGCCTTATTACCAAAGTTACTTCTTGGCGGCACATTTGTTTTATATTGGTTTTCGCAAGCGCGAATGAAGCGCCGTTGTGCAAAAAACCGGAGCAGGCTGGTATGAGCAAGAAAAGGCATGTCGCGATCGACGGCAACGAGGCGGTGGCCAGTGTTGCCCACCGTACCAATGAAGTCGCGATCATCTACCCGATCACGCCATCATCGAACATGGGCGAGTTGTGCGACGAGTGGTCGAGCGAAGGCCGGCGGAATATTTGGGGCACGGTTCCCAACGTCACCGAAATGCAGTCCGAGGCCGGTGCCATAGGTGCCTGCCACGGCGCGCTTCAGAGCGGCTCGTTGACAACAACCTTCACGGCCTCCCAGGGCCTGCTCCTGATGATCCCCAACATGTACAAGATCGCGGGCGAACTGACCCCCTTCTGCATGCATGTTTCCGCCCGGACGGTGGCCACCCACGCCCTGTCCATCTTCGGCGACCATTCCGACGTGATGTCAGTGCGGATGACCGGATTCTCCCTGTTGGCATCAGGGTCTGTCCAGGAGGCCCACGACATGGCTCTCATCGGCCAGGCCGCGACCCTGCGGACCCGGATACCGGTGCTTCATTTTTTCGACGGATTCCGGACTTCCCACGAGGTCTCGAAGATCGAATACCTGGAAGACGAAGTACTCGAAAAGATGATGGACCCGGATCTGATCCAGGCCCACCGGGACCGGTCACTTTCTCCCGACCGGCCGGTGCTTCGGGGCTCGTCGCAAAATCCGGACACCTATTTCCAGATGGCCGAAGCCCGAAATACCTATTACGACCTCTGCCCGGAACTGATCCAGGAAACCATGGACACGTTCGCCTCTCTTACCGGGCGCCAATACAGGCTCTTCGACTACGAAGGCCACGCCAAGGCCAAATCGGTAATCGTCATCATGGGTTCCGGCGCCGAAGCCGTGCACAAAGAGGTCAAGTGGCTGAACAAGCACGGAGAAAAGGTCGGCGTCCTCAAGGTTCGTCTGTTCCGGCCGTTCTCGGTGAAGCATTTTCTTGACGCCCTGCCCGATTCGGTCAGGACCATCGCCGTCCTTGACCGGACCAAGGAACCGGGCGCCGTCGGCGAGCCGCTCTACCAGGATGTGATGACCGCCATGCAGGAGGCCCGGCGGGACGGCATTAAGGTTGCCATGAAGGACCCGACCATCATCGGCGGGCGCTACGGTCTNNTCCTCCAAGGAGTTCACCCCGGCCATGGTACGGGCCGTGTTCGAGGAAATGTCCCGCAAGAACCCCCGCCATTGTTTCACCGTCGGTATTACCGATGACGTTACCCATCTTTCCTTGCCGGTGGATCCCAATTTCCAGTTCGAGGCCACGGGCGTCACCCGGTCAGTATTCTATGGCCTGGGCGCGGACGGCACCGTTGGCGCCAACAAGAACTCGATTAAGATCATTGCCGACAACACCGACAATCACGCCCAAGGCTACTTCGTCTACGATTCCAAGAAATCGGGCGCGGTAACCATTTCCCATCTGCGCTTCAGCGCCAAGCCGATTCAATCTCCCTATCTGATCGAGCAAGCCGAATTCGTCGCCTGCCACCATTTCCATTTCCTGGAGAAGTACGACGTCCTTCAGTATGCGGCCAAGCGCAGCAAGTTCCTGCTGAACGCGCCTTTCGATCCCAAGGAGCTTTGGGACAAACTACCCCGCTCGGTGCAACAGAACATCGTCGACCAGGACGTCGAGGTTTATGTCATTGATGCGGCGAAAGTGGCCCGGGAAGCAGGCATGGGCGGACGCATCAATACCATCATGCAGACCTGCTTCTTCGCCTTGACCGAGGTGATTCCGATCGACGATGCGATCGGCCACATCAAGGACGCCATCGAGAAAACCTACGGCCGCAAGGGCAAGGAGTTGGTGAAACGCAACTGGCGGGCCGTGGACATGGCCCTGGCCAACCTCAGGAAGGTCCCGACCCGCGGCCTGGTGACCGCCACCCACGACCTGCCGCCGATCGTACCGGCGGATGCGCCTGACTTCGTCCAGCGGGTCACCTCCATGATGCTGGCCGACAAGGGCAACCTACTCCCCGTAAGCGCCTTCCCGCCCGATGGCACCTGGCCGGTGGGCACCGCCATGTACGAGAAACGGAACATCGCGCTCGATATCCCGGTATGGGAACCCGAACTCTGCATCCAGTGCAACAAGTGCGCCCTGGTCTGCCCCCATGCAGCCATCCGGGTCAAGGTCTTCCCGCCGGAACGGGCGGAAGAGGCCCCGGCCACCTTCAAGACCATGCCCTACAAAGGCAAGGAATTCGGCGAAGTCCTCTATTCGGTCCAGGTGGCGCCCGAGGACTGTACGGGCTGCGAGGTCTGCGTCCGGGTCTGCCCGGGAAAGGACAAGAAGAACCCGGACCGGCTGTCCCTGGTCATGGAGCCGCAACTGCCGCTTCGCGAGGACGAGACCGAGAATTTCGAATTCTTCCTCAAACTGCCGGAAGCCGACCGGGTCAAGCTCAAGACCAATGTCAAGATGACCCAGTTCGCCAAGCCTTTGTTCGAATTCTCGGGAGCCTGTTCGGGCTGCGGCGAAACGCCCTACGTCAAGCTCCTCACCCAGATGTACGGTGACCGCACCATCATCGCCAATGCCACCGGCTGCTCATCCATCTATGGCGGCAACCTGCCGACCACCCCCTTTACCACTGACGATGATGGCCGGGGTCCGGCATGGTGCAACTCCCTGTTCGAGGACAATGCCGAATTTGGTTTCGGCCTGCGGCTGTCCATCGACCAGACTCGGGCTTTGGCGACCAACCTGCTCCAGCAACTGGCCTCCACCATCGGCGACGAGCGGGTGGCCGCCATTCTCGCGGGGGCTGGGCGCAAAACCGAAGCCGAGGTCCAGGCCCAACGCGAGCGGGTTGCCGCCCTCCGTCAGGCCCTTGCCGGTAACGACAATCCCCTTGCCCGTCAGCTTTCGGCCATTGCCGACTATCTGGTCCACAAAAGCGTCTGGATCGTCGGTGGCGACGGCTGGGCCTACGACATCGGCTACGGCGGCCTAGACCATGTGATCTCTACTTCCCGGGACATCAACATTCTGGTCATGGATACCGAAGTCTACTCCAACACCGGCGGCCAGCAGTCCAAGGCCACCACCATCGGTGCCGCCGCCAAATTCGCGGTCGCCGGCAAAGTCGAGCCGAAGAAGGACCTGGGCCTGATGGCCATCGCCTATGGCAACGCCTACGTGGCCAGCATCGCCTACGGCGCCCGGGATGCCCAGACCGTGCGGGCCTTCGAGGAGGCGGAATCCTACGACGGCCCCTCGATTCTGATCGCCTATTCCCACTGCATCGCCCATGGCTACGACATGGCCGATGCCCTCGACCAGCAGACTCTGGCGGTACAGTCGGGCTACTGGCCGCTCTATCGTTATGATCCGCGTAAGCTGCCCACGGGCGAGCCGGCGCTGACCATCTACAGCAAGGATCCGACGGTGCCGCTGGCCGATTACATGGCCAACGAAACCCGGTTCCGTGCCGTGCGGCAGCGTAATCCGGAGCGTTACGACGACCTGGTGGCCGCGGCCGAGCGGGATATCCAGCGCCGGCTCAGAACCTACAGGCAGCTCGCCAACGTCAAGCTCGACAAGCCGGGCGAAACTCCTGGCGAAGAGCAGGTGGCTGCGGAGTAGGGAACGACGCCCGTCGTGTTTTTAAGGCTTGTGCATCCGCTGGCGGGAATCCAGTTCCTGAACCCGAAGCCGTCGTTCCGCCTCGGGCAGGGCCAGTTGCTGTTCAAGATAGATGGCGCGCTTGGCCGCCGTTGCCGGATCGAAACGCCCCCTCAGGATGCGGTCGATGATCCCGGGTCAGGCTACGACCTCGGTGTCCCGGGCGAGGGCGGCCCGATCGTCCTTCAGGGCTTGTGCGTGACGGCCGGCGCGGTCATGGATGATGCCGCGGTTGGCGAGCGCAGCGGCCAGGGCACCATCTCGGGCAGGCTCTCCCAGCACCTCTATCAGGCAATCGAATGAGGCGATGGCCTCTTCTTCCCGGCCGAACTCGGCCAGAGCCAGGCCACGTCCCATGAGGGCACCCAAATGATCGGGAACCTCCTCCAGGGCGCTGTCGAAACTCTTCAATGCGCCGGCATAGTCCCGGGATTCAAAACGGATATTACCCTGACGAGTCAGGTAGTCCCCCGGCGGTGGTGTAAGTTAGGAGTATAGGAAGAATCAAACGCCCTTTTCTCTCAAGTTCAACCACTTCTGGTTGCTACTGAGCCCCTCGGCAACCATGCGATACTTCGCGCATCCGCCTGACAGGCAGCCTGCTGCGCTGAAAACTTACCCTCCTCTCTCCACGTTCGGCTACTTACCCACTCCGTGCAACGATGAATCCCTGCCGCATCGCTGTGAGCGCAGCATGTTGAATTGAACCTTGGATTTCGGCCTCGTCAGTCAAACAGACCATGGTGCAATTCAGCCGACGGCGCCCGGCTTTCGGGTAGTGCCCCGGCCTCACTGGCTTCTGCTTTGTGCTTCAGGTGATCGAGGGTCTGCTTGATCACCACTGGGTCTTCGATGCAAGCGATGACTTTCATGGCGTCGCCGCAGGCGCTGCAGGTCTCAATTTCGATGTTTAAAACGCGCTTGAGCCGTTGCGCACAGGTCATCGAGGCTCGGCATTCGGCAGGGGTTTGCTCTTGCTTGCCGCCAGCCGGGCAATGAAATGCAACGGCACAAAAATCACACGCGTGGTGCCGTCCCGGTACGGCCTCTTGAGCTGGTAGCGCACGATGCCATTCTTCGTGAGCGACAGCCGCTTCTCCGACACCACCGGGCGGCTGAGGTGGCGGCACAGGCGTTCGAGCTTCTTACGTTCATCGGCACTGGCCACTACCCCGGCATGCAGGCTTAACCCTGCCACCTTGCCGACCCCGTCATCGTACGGCTCGTCACAGCCCGGCAGGGTTTGCAGGGTGAATACCTTACGCTCTACCTGTGGGCCGACAGCGATGCGGTAGGTGATGGAATGCCCTAGCAGTGGCATCATCGGCTTGTCGTCCACCGCATCTCCAGCCAGGTAGCTGTTCTCCATAACCCGTTCCAGCAGACCCTGGCGGTCCAGAAAGCGCCCGAACCGGATGGCGATGGTGTGCGCCAGCCGGGTGAGTTCGGCGCTGGTCGGCGCCTTCAACCAATGTGTTATCTCGGCACGTCTTGTCCCCACCTCTGTCGCCACTGCCTACCAGTGCCAGATGCTTCCAGACAAAAATGAGGATAAGTGATTGGTTCTGCTAGCTTACCGTGGATTGGTGCCTGTGAGTGCCAGTCAGTGCCAGATCTGAGCTACTCCCACTCAATCATCAATAAGCCATTTTTATGCTTTATTTTCAATGGTTTATTTTCCTGCTAAACGGCAATACCATGAAAAATACCATGCTCAGAAAATCCTTCAAAATGCTCGAAAAAATTGCCGATTGAACACTGACACACGGCACTGTAGGCAACCTTCCGGGCTTTGACTACCAAGTGGACGCCCTCCTGCTCCTGAAGGTAATGGATCACTGAAAATAGGTGTTTCTTGGCTAATTGATAATCACATTGACAATTAGCCAATTCCCCGCATAATGTGGGCATGTAAAGCAACCACAAACCACCGTGACCTACATCCCCCGAAACGCAGAATCCAGGCTTCAACACTTCGCCAGCGGCTATCCAGTGGTTGTGGTCACCGGACCTCGCCAGTCGGGCAAGTCCACTCTGGTGCGATATGCCTTTCCCGAACATGATTATGTATCGCTTGAAGATCTAGACCAGAGGGAGTTTGCAGAAACGGACCCTCGGGGATTTTTAAACCAGTTTGCCAAGGGCGCCATCCTAGACGAAGCGCAACGCTGCCCTTCCCTGTTTTCTTATCTACAGACACGCGTCGATGAAAATCAACAACCCGGCGAATTTATCCTAACGGGTTCCCAGCAATTTGGTCTGTTGTCAGGCATCACACAGAGTCTGGCAGGCAGAGCCGCATTGCTGACACTGTTACCCATGAGCTACGACGAGTTACGACGCTCAGGTAAAATTGGCAAGAACCTCGACAAGATACTCTTTGATGGCGCTTTCCCCCCCATCTTCGACCGAGGACTCGAATCGCATCCCTGGCTTGGAAACTATGTACGCACTTACCTGGAACGAGACGTCCGGCAACTGATCAAAGTACAGGATTTGGGAACCTTTCAACGCTTCCTGAAATTGTGTGCAGGCCGGACCGGACAACTCCTCAATCTTTCCGGGCTGGCCAATGACTGCGGTATTACGCATAACACAGCCAAAGCCTGGATATCCGTATTGGAAGCCAGCTATATCGTGCATCTGTTGCCACCGAACCACCAGAATTTCAACAAGCGCCTGGTCAAAACACCCAAACTCTATTTTCTGGATACCGGTCTTGCAACATGGCTACTTGGTATCCAAAACAACGAACAAACGGCTACCCATGTTCAACGAGGCGCCTTATTCGAAACATGGGTTATCAGTGAGTTGCTGAAAGCCCGCTATAACGCAGGTGAAACCTCGAATCTTTACTTCTGGCGTGATCGTTCGGGGCACGAAGTGGATCTGCTGATTGACCATGGAACCCACCTGTCACCGATGGAAATCAAATCCGGGCAAACCATCAATAAGGATTACTTCAAGGGGCTGGAGTTCTGGCGGAAGCTGGCAGGTGAAACTGCCAGAAAGGCGTGGTTGGTTTATGGTGGCGACACCCGTCAAACACGCTCCGAAGTGACGATTCTACCGTGGCATGAAATCAACTCAGAGCAAATTGTTATGAGTGTTTAAGCGATCAGTCTTTATCCGAGTCCATTTTGCTCAGATCGTCCAGTGCACTTTCAGTCAGAATAACCTTTCTCTTTTTCCTTAGCTTAACTACCTTGGGATCAAAATTATCCTGAATATCCTGGTGATTTTTGACTAACCAGGCATTCGCCCGGTCAATCTCTTTTGCGAAAAGCTTTTCCACTTCCACATAGTCAGCCATCAGAGAGTTGCAATCCGACAGAAAATGACGCCAGCGAATCTGCTTCAGAGTTCCTTCATTGCTAAAAACAAAAAACCGGTCAGGATCGTCATCCCAATCTTTGTCGTGCACATATACGGCAGGAGGTCGTCGGACATTTGATTCACTCAACGCCAACCAGCGTTCTCGTTGATAGCCATTCCAGCGGTTTCTCAGCTCATCCAACTGAGCCTCCTGCCCTGCAGCATCGATTTTCACATCCCAAAGAAATCCGCCTTTTTCCTGCTTGCCATGGTTTTTGCCATCCACATATTCATGAGGAATGAGCTGACGGATAATTTCCTCGCCCGCAGATTCGACCTCATCCAGCATATAGGTAGCCAGGGAAGTAAAAGTCGCATAGTAAAATTGCTCATGCATGAGCAATCTGACCCATGAAGGATGCTGGTAGGCATAGTATTCAATGCCTTTGTAATCCGGAAAGTCCCGCTTGCGTGCTTCTTCTTGAAACAGGTAGTCCGCATAGTCGTAATCATAGAGTGTCGGGAAGTCCAGCAGAGTCTTACCATCCGCCATGCACTCATTGAGATAGATGCAATCTTCACCAACGCCAGTTGTCAGAAGCCTTGCCCAATTCAACTGGTTAAGATCGGTTAACGGCACATTCTTCCAGGCTTCGTCAACCTCGTCAGTCCGGCACTTGATATCGATCAGATCATCCAGCAGTACGCACTGTATTCTACGGCTTGCATCTTCACCCATGGTTGCTCGGAAGCGTTCTTGTTCCTGTGGCGTCCAAGCATAATAATGCGCATCTGCTGCGATTAGTGCCTTGCGTGCAGCTACCATCAGCTTCTGTCTATCCAGATGAGCCAGCTTGTAAGGTTTTTCCTTCATTCTTAGATGACTCCGTGTCTACCTGGCGCAGTTCAACCTAAGCGGGAAATAGCAGGATGCTGGACTGCCACAGAGCACGCGCAGCTTAGGCTCTCCGATACCATGCCAAGCTCAATTTTCATCTCATGGTATCGATGTCTGCTGCCTTGCTACCAGCAATAAATACCATGAAATATACCATTGATGATGCAGATTATATTATCAATTGGATTGTTTTTATTCTTATTATTCAATATGTTACAAATTCCTGTCACTCCCACTCGATAGTCGCCGGCGG
>JAGRGU010000110.1 GCA_020445335.1 Gammaproteobacteria bacterium | reverse complement strand
CGCACCCTCGACGAGGTCGAGGCCGAGCATATCCAGCTGGTGCTCAACCACACCGGTGGCCACAAGGGGAAGAGCTGCGAACTGCTGGGAATCTCCCGTCCGGCGCTGGATCGCAAGATCAAGAAATACTCGCTCACTCTGCCTTGAGAGGCGCGGCCCGCTAAATCAGCGTGGTCCGCTCCTGACCGAGCATCTCCGGCGTGACCAGCACCACCCCCTTGGGCGTCACCCTGAAACGCGCAGCGTCGGCCTGCAGATCCTCGCCGATCACGCTTCCAGCGGGTATGTGGCAACCGCGGTCGATGATCGCGCGCCGGATTCGGCACTCCCTGCCGATGCTGACCTCAGGCAGCACCACCGTCTCCTCGATTCTCGAATAGGAGTGCACCTTGACGCTGGAGAAGAGCAGCGAACGCACCACCATCGCACCCGAGATGATGCAGCCGCCCGAGACTATCGAGTCGAGCGCCATGCCCTGTCGCCCCTCGCCCTCGTCACGGAAGACAAACTTGGCCGACGGCAGCTGCCGTTGGTAGGTATGGATCGGCCACTCCTCGTCGTAGAGATTGAGCTCCGGGGTCACCTCGACCAGGTCGATATTCGCCTCCCAGAAGGCGTCGAGCGTACCCACGTCGCGCCAGTACGGTTGCGCCCCCTGCTGCGCTTCGGCGAACGGATAGGCGTAGACGTTCGCGCTGCGGATGATCGACGGAATGAGATCCTTGCCGAAATCGTGCGTCGAGAGCGGATTCCTCGCATCCAGCTGCAGCTGCTCGTAGAGGAAATCGGTATTGAAAACGTAGTTGCCCATCGAGGCCAGCGCCTGCGACGGCGAGTCGGGCATTGGCTGAGGCTCGGCCGGTTTCTCGTCAAACGAGACCACCCGGCCCTCGCCGTCGACGCCGATGACGCCGAACCCTCTGGCCTCCTCCAGCGACACCGGAATGCAGGATAGGGTGAGATCGGCCTGCCGCTCCACGTGGTAGGCCAGCAGTTCGCCGTAATCCATCTTGTAGACATGGTCCCCGCCCAGCACCAGGATATATTTCGGTCGCAGCGAGCGGATGATATCGAGATTCTGATAGATGGCGTCGGCGGTTCCCGTGTACCAGTTGGAGGTGACCCGCTGCGATGCCGGCAGCACCTCGACGAACTCACCCAGTTCGCTTTGAAACGAACCCCAGCCGCGCACCAGGTGGCGGATCAGCGAGTGCGCCTTGTATTGCGTGATTACCCCGATGCGTCGGATGCCGGAGTTGACGCAGTTGGAGAGCGGGAAATCGATGATACGGAACTTGCCGCCGAAAAAGAGTGCGGGCTTCGCCCGCCAACGGGTCAGCTCGTGCAGACGGGCGCCCTGCCCCCCCGCCAGTACCAGCGCCAGAGTATCCCGGGTCAACAGGCTGATATGTCTTGATTGACTGCTAAGCATCACTTCTCCACTCCTCAGATTGTCCACCATCGCAACGGGCACCGGCGATCACCCGCAGCACCCAAAACGCCTGCAACGCGCACCCCTGCAGGCACAACCTCCAACCCTCGCAGCATGAACGCCGAACGGCATCAAGCGCAATGCCAATTCGCATCGGCAGTGCCGTCAGCGCCCGCCGCGGAGTCGGAAAGAGCCGGGCCACGGAACGTTAAGCGTAACGATATGTGACAACGAAACGTTGTAGCAGAGCCATCCGCATGACCTGTTTTTACCTTAAAATACAGCGAGATATAAGAATGGCACAGCTCCTGCAAAGTACCCCCTCAAACCCACGTATGAACACATCGATGCAGGATCGACCCAATGAACAACAGCAACCTTGCAGAATCAACGGACCCGGCCACGACCACAACAGGCCGGCGTGCCCGCGAGCAACTCTTCGCCCAGCTCTACACCAGCTACGAGCAGGATATGCGCCGCTACGCCTATTGGCTGGCCGGCGACAAACCGACCGCAGACGACCTGGTACAGGAGGCGTTGTTGCGCGCCTGGCGATCGCTCGACAGGTTGCAGAATATCGATGCCGCAAAGGGGTGGCTGTTGACGATCCTGCGCCGTGAGAATGCACGTCGCTTCGAGCGTTACCAGCCACAAGTGGCAGACCTGCCGCCGGAGGAGCTCGGCTGCAGGGACCCCTGCTACGACACCTCGACCGAGGCTTTCGTGCTACGCCGGGCGGTCGATGAGCTGGCCGAGGAGTACCGCGCACCGCTACTGATGCAGGTATTGGAGGGATACTCCCAGAAGGAGATAGCCCAGCAGGTCGGCATCACCCCCGCCGGGGTCGGCACCCGGCTCTTCAGGGCACGACAGAAGTTGCGGCTGGCGCTCGCCTCATGAGCGGGGTCGGCATTCCCGGGCTTAAGGAAGAGACACCGTCCAACCGCAGACTACTGATCACCGAGGATGACGCCGCATTGCGGCAGATGCTGCGCTGGGAGTTCGAGGAGCTCGGTTACCACGTCATCGAAACCGGCAGCTGTCGCGAGGCAGAGCACGCCGCCAAGACGGAGCGGCCTCAGATCGCACTGCTCGACTTCCATCTTCCCGACGGTGATGGTGCGCTGCTGCTGCAGCGGCTACAGCTGCTGCTGCCCGGCTTGCCGGTCGTTCTCTATAGTGGCAGGGTTCCCGCTGCCGCGGTGCAAGCGTGCGGCGCCGCCCGGTTCCTCTGCAAGCCGGTCAGCGCGAAACGACTGCACGGCATATTCTCCGAACTGCTCTCCGGCGCGCCCTCCCGGCCGCCAGCGAACCTCAATTAGAATATTAATCCACTCTTAAAAAGTGGTATAATCGCCAAGTCGCTGTAACTGCCCCGCAGGCCATAGACGGTTGCCGCCGGTCCATCCGGGAAAGGCACTGCGCAGCCTCCTGCGGTCGAAGCAAATCCGCTCTCCAGCCGAACCGCCGGGAAATCATAGGCTGAGCTGCTCGGATACGCCACAACCGGCAGCGGCATCACCTGCTATCAATGCGGGAGCGCGCGAGCGGCACTCGCTGCTGAGGGGGAATCATTCGTGACCGAACGGGCCAGAGAAACTACCAAAAGACGCATACAGAAACGGCTGGCCGCCGCTGCCATTTTCACTCTGTTCGCAATTGGCCTGGCCTACGAAGAGCCCACCATCGAGATCGCCTGGGTCAGCGCGATTCTGCTGCTGACCATCTATCTGTTCGCCTTCGAGGTCGTGGACGTGGATGTCGCCGCAGTCAGCATCATGGTGATACTGGGGCTGACCGATCTGCTGGCGCCGATAATGGGGCTGGAGAAGGGGTTGGTCGACAGCCGCCAACTTTTCAACGGCTTCTCCAGCAATGCGGTGCTGTCGATCATCGCGGTGATGATCCTCGGCGCCGGACTGGACAAGACCGGCATCATGAGCCGGGTGGCTTCGATCATCCTCAACCTCGGCGGCACCACGGAGAAAAGAATCATTCCGATCGTCTCCAGCACCGTCGCCTTCATCTCCTCGTTCATGCAGAACGTCGGCGCCGCCGCGCTATTCCTGCCGGTGGTGTCGCGCATCTCCGCGCGCTCCGGGCTGCCGATGTCCCGCCTGCTGATGCCGATGGGTTTTTGCGCCATCCTCGGCGGTACCATGACCATGGTCGGCTCGTCGCCGCTGATTCTGCTGAACGACCTGATCGCCACCTCCAACAGCGCGCTGCCGGCCGGGCAGCAGATGCAGAGCTGGTCGCTCTTCTCGGTCACGCCGATCGGTATCGCGCTGGTGGTGACCGGCGTGGTCTATTTCATTCTCGCCGGGCGCATCGTGCTGCCGGCGACCAAGAGCGAAAGCAACACCACCGGCGCCGATGCGATGGCCTACTTCCGTCAGATCTACGGCGTCAACTATCAGCTGTTCGAGGTGGTGGTGACCGACCTCAGCGACCTGGTCGGCATGCAGCTCGACGACGTCGAGACCAAGTACCGGGTGCGCGTGATCGCCAACAAACACTCCGGGCAGGAGAGTCTGGTCGGACCGGGAACACTGGCGCGCGACACCGGTTTTCAGGCCGGCATGGTGCTCGGCGTCGTCGCCGAGCCCAACGACCTCGACCGCTTCGTCGAAAGGTACCACCTGAAGAAGCGGGCACACCTGCGCAGTTTCGCCGAGTCGCTCTCCGCGGCCAAGGCGGGCATCGCCGAGGTGGTCATAAGGCCCGGCTCCAGCCTGATCGGCAAGAGCGCGCGCGACGTCTGGATGCGCAAGACCTACGGCATCGCCATGATCGGGCTGCATCGAGACGGCGAAACGCTGCGCGAAGGCGACGACATCCGCAACATCGCGCTGCGCGCCGGCGATACGCTGGTCGTGCACACCACCTGGGACACGCTGGCGAGGCTGGAGAAGAACCCGGATTTCGTCGTCGTCACCAGCGAGTACCCGAAGGAGGAGCTGCGTCCACACAAGGTCGGCTGGGCCGCGCTCTTCTTCGCCCTCGCGCTGTCGCTGGTTCTGTTCAGCGACGTCCGCCTCTCGGTCGCGCTGCTCACCGGTGCCATCGGCATGATCCTCTCAGGGGTGATCCGGATCGACGAAGCCTATCGCGCGGTCTCCTGGAAGACCGTGTTTCTTCTCGCCAGCCTGATCCCGCTGGGACTCGCCGTCGAGAGCACCGGCACCGCGCGTTGGATTGCCGAACAGACGCTGCTGATCGTCGGCGACATGCCGGTGTGGGTGGTGCAGGCGGCAGTGGCCGTGCTGGCGACCTTCTTCACACTGGTGATGTCCAACGTCGGTGCCACCGTGCTGCTGGTGCCGCTGGCGGTCAACATCGGCATCGGCGTGGGCGCCGACCCGGCGCTGTTCGCACTCACTGTGGCGATCGCCACCTCCAACTCCTTCCTGATCCCGACCCATCAGGTCAATGCGCTGATCATGGGGCCGGCCGGCTACCGGGTCGCCGACTTTCTGCGTGCCGGCGGCATCATGACGCTGCTCTTCCTGATGGTGTCGATGCTGGTGATGAACCTGCTCTACTGAGTGTGCCAGCGCGGAAGCGAGACCCTCGGACCCCGGCAGACGCCGCGTATGCAGTATCATGGGCGACAAACCATGACAACAACGCGTTCGGTGGGCCAGCATATGTATTCGACCTCGTCGGTGGGCAGCTTCGCCACGGTACTGCAGGACTTCCAGCTCGACGGCATGATGATGCGTTACAGCCGCTTCGTGCCGCGGCTCTACAACTTCTGTCTCTCGCTCGGCATGGAGCCGGGCAAGATCATGCCGTCGCGCGCCTTCTGTTCGGACGAGAGCCAGGGCTTTCCGATCATCCTCATTGCCAAGCAGTTCGGTACCTTCCCGTTCAATCACGGCGTGGTCGGCGGCGGTGTCGCCACCGACCGCCACGGGCCGCACGCCTCGCACGGCAAGGATCTGGTCATTATCCAGGCGAGCCACGTCGGCTACGACCCGGAGAGTGATACCTTCGGCGTCTATCGCCGTAACCAGACCTCCGACTGCCACTCCAGCACCAACTGCGGCAAGCTGATGGCAGTGACGCAGTGGTACATCGATGCCTACCGCTTCGCCTGCGACAACATAGTGCTCGAGCCGCCGGACGAGGGTGGGCACCTGATATCGATCAACAACCTGCTGTTGCAGGGGGATCGCAGCGAGGGGCTGCTACTGGCGCTCGATCAGCTGATCGCGCATGACGACACGGGCAACCCGATACTGGTTCGCGCGCTCAGCACCGCGCGCCGCTTTCGCGCCTCACCACTGCTGATCGGCCGCATCGGCGAGCAGTGGCCGAGCGACCGGGCGATGCCGATAGGCCGGTTGCTGACCGCGGAGCTTTTCACCTTCCGCCGCAACCTGCCGACCGATCCGCTCAACCACCTCGAGCAGAACCTTATCAATCCGATGCCCTGGATCGTCACCGACGCGGCGCCCGCATTGGCGGCCGCCCAGGTCAACACCCAGGTGGAGTTCGACCGCACCTACCGCACGATCAGCCAGGAGCAGGGCTATCAGCAGCGCAACCTGCTGTTTATCGCCGGACTCAACATCGATATTTCGCCGCGCCCCGATCAGATCTTCCCGTTGACCAAATTCATCCCCTGGGCCGCCTACCTGCAGACCGCCGACGGCGGGCACCGCATCCTCGAGCAGCAGGCGCTCTACGAGGCGCTGATGTCCAGCGACAGCGAAAACCCCAACAAGATCGACCTCGAAGAGGCGATCAGGGTAATGGAGCAGTCCAAAGAGGTCAGTATCTCGTTCGACTTCCGGCACTGATGCCTGCCGTTTCGAAGAGCGACGGCGGATTGTCCAGGGGTGGACTATTTCTGCCAGTAGGCCGGGGTCAGTAACACCAGCAGGGTGAAGATCTCGAGCCGGCCCAGCAGCATTGCAAAGCAGAGAATCCACTTCGCGGGGTCATTCAGATCGGCGTAGTTCAGCGCCACGCCCGCCAGCCCGGGACCGAGGTTGTTGATAGATGCCGCCACCGCCGAGAACGACGTCATCAGGTCGAGCCCGGTCATCGCCAGGGCCAGATACATGAAAGTGAAACTGGCGACATAAAGGGCGAAGAAACCCCACACCGCCTCCACCACGCGGCGCTGCACACTCTTGCTGCCGATGCGGATCGGGATCTCGGCGCTGGGGTGGATCAGGCGCACGATCTCGCGCATGCCCTGTTTGATCAGCAGCAGGAAACGGATCGCCTTGATGCCGCCTCCGGTGGAGCCGGCGCAACCGCCGACGAAACTGGTGAACAGCAGCGTGATGGCGATGAAGCCGGGCCAGAGCGAGTAATCGGCGGTGGTGAATCCGGCCGTGGTGCCTATCGAAACCGCCTGGAACAGCCCCAGCGTGAAAGCCTCCAACGGGTCCTGGTAGCTGTCGGTCAGGTAGAGCGCGAGCGCCACGAAGAGCGCCACTCCGAGCTGAATCGAAAGGTAGAAGCGGAACTCGCTGTCGGCGAAGTAGACCAGCGGCATGCGCCGGCTCCAGGCGGTGAAATGGAGCGCGAAGTTGGCGCCTGAAATCAGCAGGAAAACCACCGCCACCATCTCCACCAGGGTGTTGTCGAAGTAGCCCATGCTGGCATCGTGGGTCGAGTAGCCGCCGATGGCGATGGTCGAGAAGGCGTGCCCGATGGCATCGAACAGCGTCATGCCGGCAGCCCAGTAGGCGAGCGTGCAGACCACCGTCAGGCCGAGATAGATGTACCAGAGCGCCTTCGCGGTTTCGGTGATGCGGGGCGTCAGCTTGGAGTCCTTCATCGGCCCGGGGGTCTCGGCGCGATAGAGCTGCATGCCGCCGATGCCGAGCATCGGCAATACCGCCACCGCCAGAACGATAATGCCCATGCCGCCGAGCCACTGCAGCTGCTGGCGGTAGTAGAGCACCGATCGCGGCAGCTCATCGAGTCCGATGATCACCGTGGCGCCGGTCGTGGTGAGGCCCGAGACCGACTCAAAGACCGCGTCGGTCAGTGACATATGGGGATTGGTGGCGAGCGTGAACGGTAGCGATCCGGTCAGTCCGAGCACGGTCCAGAACATCACCACCACCATGAAACCGTCGCGCAGTCGCAGCTCGCGTTTCTGTCCCTGCACCGGCGCCCAGAATATCGCACCGGCCATGAAGGTGAGCAGGAAGGCGATGGCGAACGGCGGCATCGCGCCATCGGCGTACCAGACCGACACCACGATAGGCGGCAACATGGTGAAGCTGAAGAGCATCAGCAGAATGCCGAGTATTCGTTGAACCGCGCTGAAATTCATTGCTGGGGTCGGTCGATCCGGTTACAGGAAAGTGATCCCGACCTGGAACAGGCGCTCCACTTCCGCGATGCGCCGCTTGTCCATCAGGAACAGGATGACGTGGTCCTCGCTCTCCACCACGGTGTCGTGATGGGCGATGATCACCTCCTCGCCGCGCACGATGGCACCTATGCTGGTCCCCTTCGGCAGATCGATCTCACCGATCGCCCTGCCAACCAGCTTGGACGAAGAGCGGTCGCCGTGGGCCACCGCTTCGATCGCCTCGGCCGCGCCGTGGCGCAGCGAATGTACCATCTCCACATCGCCGCGTCGCACGTGGCGCAGCAGACTGCCGATGGTCGCCTGCTGCGGCGAGATGGCGATATCGATCGGACCGCTCTGCACCATGTCGACGTAGGCGTGGCGGTTGATCAGCGCCATCACCTTGCGCGCGCCGAGCTTCTTGGCCAGCATCGCCGAGAGAATATTTGCCTCGTCGTCGTTGGTCACCGCGCAGAAGACGTCCGTGGCCTCGATATTCTCCTCCAGCAGCAGGTTTTCGTCGGCGACGTCGCCGTGCAGCACGATGGTACGGGTGAGATCCTCGGCGATGTGCTGCGCCCGCGCCTTGTCGCGTTCGATCAGCTTGACCTGGTAGCGATCCTCCAGCGCCCGCGCGAGCCGCACGCCGATGTTGCCGCCGCCGGCGAAAATCAGCCGCTTGAACGGCTTCTCCAGCTTGCGCAGCTCGCTGGTCACGGCACGGATATGCTCGGTCGCGGCAACGAAGAATACCTCGTCATCCGCTTCGATGATGGTGTCCCCTTCGGGCTGGATCGCCTGGCCCTTGCGGTAGATCGCCGCCACCCTGGCATCGATCCCGGGCATATGCTCGTAGAGTCGGCAGAGTTCGTGGCCGACCAGCGGTCCGCCGTAGTAGGCCTTCACCGCCACCAGCCGCACCCGGTCGTTGGCAAACTCCAGCACCTGCAGCGCGCCGGGATTGTCGACCAGACGCATGATGTAATCGGTCACCACCTGCTCGGGGCTGATCAGCACGTCGATCGGCAGCGCGTCGTTGCCGAACAGCTCCGGGTGGCGGGTGAAGCCGGGTTCGCGCACGCGGGCGATCTTGGTGGGAGTATGGAACAGCGTATAGGCGACCTGGCAGGCGACCATGTTGGTCTCGTCACTGTTGGTCACCGCCAGGATCATCTCCGCGTCCTCGCCGCCCGCCCGCCGCAGTACTTCGGGATGCGCGGCGTGGCCCTGAATGGTGCGCAGATCGAGGCGATCGGCCATCTCGCGCAACAACTCCTCGTCCTGGTCCACCACCGTGATGTCATTGGCTTCGGAGGCCAGGTTGTTGGCCACCGAGGTACCGACCTGGCCCGCGCCGAGAATGATGATCTTCATAACTGACTGCCTGAACGTGCAAGCCCGCCTTTCGCAGGGCGGCTACTTGCGCTCCTTGTTGTCGATCCCAAGCGAGCGCAGCTTACGGTAGAGATGGGTTCTCTCCATGCCCGCTTCCGCCGCCGCCTGACTTACATTACCGCCATGTTTGGCCAGCTGGTACTCGAGATAGGATCTCTCGAACTGCTCCCGCGCCTGCCGCAGGGGCTGATCGAACGACAGCCCTCCTTCGGTCTGGAGCTGGATCCGCGGCTCCGCCTGCCCCAATGCCGTTTTCACCTCGTCCAGCGCGATATCGTCGCCCGCACCCAGGATCAGCAGACGCTGCACGAGGTTTTTCAGCTCCCGCACGTTGCCCGGCCAGTCATGGTTGCGCAGATAATTCTGCGCCGCCATGTCGAAATGTCGATAAGGCAGCTTCTCGTGGTCGACGTAGTAGTCGAGGTAGTAGTTGAGCAGGTCGGGAACGTCCTCGCGATGTTCGCGAAGCGGCGGAATCTGCAGCGGTACCACGTTGAGCTGATAGAAGAGATCCTCGCGAAAGCCACCCCGCTGCACCTCCTGATCAAGCTGGCGCTGGGTCGCGGCGACGATGCGCACGTCCACCTCGACCGGTGCGCTGCCACCAACGCGCAGAAAGGAACCGGTATCGAGAGCTCCCTGCAGCAGCGCCTGCGCCTCCAGCTCCATGTCGGCCACTTCGTCCAGAAACAGCGTGCCGCCACGCGCCTGCTCCAGCGCGCCGTAATGGATGCGAGACTGCTCCTCGGCGCCGAACAGCTCGCGCGCCGAGCCCCCCTTCTGCAGCGAGGAGACACCGACCTCGACGAACGGCAGTTCGCGGCGCGCGCTCTGCGCGTGCAGATAGCGGGCGAAGGTCTCGCGGCCGCTGCCCGGCTCGCCGGTGATCAGTACCCATGTGTCGTGGCGCGCAATCCGTTTAACCTGCTCCTTCAAGCGTTGTATCACCGGCCCCTTGCCGGCAGGCTCGATCAACGGCTGGCTGCGCCGGCGCAGGCCGATGTTCTCCAGCTGCAGCTTGTCCGCCTCCAAAGCGCGTTCGACTGTCAGCAGCAGTTTCGCCAGCGAGAGCGGCTTCTCGAGGAAGTCGTAAGCGCCCAGCCGGGTCGCTTCGACCGCCGTCTCCACGGTGCCGTGACCCGACATCATGATCACCGGACAGGGGATGCGGCCGCCCTCTGACCACTCCTTGAGCAGGCTGATACCGTCGACGTCGGGCATCCAGATATCGAGCAGTATCAGATCGGGACGGCGGTCACGCAGCGCGTTGCGCGCGGCAGCGCCGTTTTCTGCCGCAACCACCTCGTAATCCTCATCTTCGAGGATCTCCTTCACCAGTACGCGGATATCGGGCTCGTCGTCGACCACCAGAATGTGCGGCGCGCTCATCTCCGCTCCCCTTCCGCCTTGGCCGCAGCAGGTGCACTGCCCTCCACCGAGACCACGGGCAGGCGCAGGAACAGGCTGGCGCCGCGTCCGTCGCGGTTCTCCGCCCACACCTCGCCACTATGCTCCTCGGTGATTTTCTTGACGATTGCCAGCCCCAAGCCGGTCCCCTTCGCTTTGGTTGTCACGTACGGCTCGAATAGATGGCTGAGAGTGTCGTTGTCGAAGCCGGGACCGTTATCGGAGACGCGCAGCTCGACAAACCGGCTCTCGCTCTCCGTCACCACCCGCGTCACCACCTCGATGGTTGGCTCGAGCTCCGGATCCGGGATCTCCGCCGCCGCTTCGGTGGCATTCTTCACCAGATTGTGGATCACCTGCCTGAGACGCACCGGATCGGCCTCGACGCTCGCATCCGGAGCGCCCAGATCGACCTCGATCCGCAATTGTAAACCTGCGCTGCGGTAAAGATCGAGAACCTCCGAGACCACCAGGTCCATCACCAACGGCTGGGCGTTCATCTTCGGCGGACGGGCATAATCCGAAAAGGCGTTGACCATCTCCTTCATCGCCTCCACCTGCTGCACGATGGTGTGCGTCGCCCGGTCCAGCACCCGCGCATCCTGCGCCGACATCTGGCTAAGGTACTTGTGTCGCAGGCGCTCCGCCGACAGCTGAATCGGGGTCAGTGGATTCTTGATCTCATGCGCCAGGCGACGTGCGACTTCGCCCCAGGCCGCGTCGCGCTGCGCTTTGATCAGCATGGTGATATCGTCGAACACCAACGCGTAACCGACCGACTCGTCATCCGGTTGCGCCAGCGGCGTGCCCCGGCAGAGCAGTACCTGCCGGCCGCTGCCGCCGAACAGCTTCACCTCCTCGCGCCACTCGCGTAACTCACGCGAAACCGGCTCCTGGATCGCCTCAACGAACTGGCGCAGTTGTGGCGAGACCTCGGCCATCGCCCGCACCGGCTCGCCCAGGTAATGATTGAGGTCGAGCTTGAGAATGTCGTGCGCGGCCTGGTTGGCGGTCTGGATACGCCCCTCCGCATCCAGCGCCATCACTCCCGAGGAGAGTCGACCCAGCACCGTCTCCAGGTAGGCGCGCTGCGCCTCGACCAGCCGCTGACTGCTGGTCGCAGCATCCCTGGACTGAGCGATGCGGCGGGTCATGGTGTTGAACGACGAAACCAGAAAACCCAGCTCGTCACGCACTTTCGGCAGTGGCAGCTGCATGTCGTAATCGCCCTTGGCAATGGCCCGCGTACCTTCGGCGATGTCGATGATCGGCGCCACCAGGTGGCGCGCGGAGAAGAATGCCACCCAGATCGCCGACAGCAGGCTGAACAGCAGCACCAGCGCCAGCGCCAACGTGAAGGTGCTCTTCAGGCTGGTGCGCAGAAAGGCCAGCTCCTTGTAGCGGTTGTAGGAGTCCTGCACCGTTTCTGTCAGGCTGGTGATGGCGCTCGAGGTCGGATAGAGCGCCTGCAGGAAGTAACCACGATCCCGATCGCTGACCAGAACCCGCACCTCCAGCTGGGCATCCTCGGAGCGCGGCACCATGCTGACGAAATCGTTCCCCTCGCGCACCTGTTTCAACAGTGATGCGTCCGGCTGGCTCGGCACCAGAATGGTCGGCTCGACGTTGCTCATCGCGATCACCGCGCCGCTGGCGTCATAGAGCGAAAGCTCGGCGGCGCCGAAGCGATCGCGCAGATCGCCGAGACTGAGACTGAGACCGGCGACCGAACTGCCGGTGAGATCCGAAAGCACCAGCTGCGTCGCCTTCAGCCGCTCGCGCTTGTGCAGATCGAGCGACGCGCGGCTCAGACCGAGCGCATCCTCCATCGCCTGATCGATCTGTACATCGAACCAGCTGTCGATGCCCTGCAGAAGAAACTGCTGCGAGTAGTAGTAGACGACGGTAACCGGCGCCAACGAGAGGGCGACGAAGACGATCACCATATGCAGCGTCAGGCGCGACCCTGCCACCTTGCGGCGGTAGCTGAGCAGCAGCTGGCCGATGTTGACGCCGATCAGAATCAGCAGCACAAACAGTCCAACCACGCTGATCACCAGCAGCGGCACGAACAGTCGGCTCAGCTCCTCGGCGTTCTGCACCGCACTGCTGATAAGGTGCAGTGCGATCAGTACCGTGACCAGCAGCCCGAGTACCGGCAGCGCTCCGCTGCGCCAGCGTTTCAATGGCGTAGGATTCGCGTGCGCCATTTACTCTGCAGCTTCCAGGCTGAGGTCAGGTAGGCCATCGGCCGCAACGGCAGCGGCAACGCTTCGATATCGAGGCCGCTGCGCAGCGACAACCGGTAGCGGCGGCCGGGAGAGAGGCGTCCGGCCTCGATCAGCGGAAAATCATGGATCTCGCCCAGTGCGTCGACCGCCGAGCGCTGGGTGTGGAAGCTCTGGGTATGGTCGCTCTGCAGATCGCGTATCTGGTAGACGCCGGCCAGCGCCAGATAGCGGATGCGATAGCGCAGCCGCAGATCGAGCAGATCCTCCTGCCAGATCCAGGCATCCTCATCGCGCAACTGGACGTGCACCTCGAGTGTCAGCGGAACGCCGTTGACCAGCGCTTCGATCGCCTTGTCTGAGAAACCGTAGACGATCCGCGCGTCCATCAGGTACTGATCCCCATCCCTGCGCGCCTCCAACTCGGTCACCTCGAAGCCGGCGGCGTTCAGCGACAGTGGCAGCAGCAACAGCAGTAGCCAAAAGGGTCTCACGGGCAGCGCTTCTCCAGGCTGGCGTAATAGAATCCGTCCATCATATCCTCTCCAGGCAGTGTCTGGCGCCCCACCGCGCAGGCCCGCCCCCAATCCGCCTGAATAACGCGCTCGCGAGCCTCCGACTGCTGCTCGAGAAAGCGGCTCACCTGCAGCTGGTTCTCTTCCGGCAGTAATGAGCAGGTGGCATAGAGCAGCAGCCCCCCGGGGGCCAACAGCGGCCAGATCGCGTGCAGAATCCGCTGCTGCGTCTCGATCAGCCGTTGTATATCCTGCGCCTTGCGCAACAGCTTTATATCCGGGTGGCGCCTGATCACGCCGGTCGCCGAACAGGGCACGTCGAGCAGGATACGCTGGTAGCTGCGTGCTGCCCAGTCGCCGCCGGGCGCCGCTGCGTCTCCCTGGCAGACCTCGGCCTGCAAACCCAGACGCGCCAGATTTTCGCGCACCCGGCGCAGCCGCTGCGGATCGATATCGATCGCCGTCAGTCGCGCCTGCGGTGCCAGCTCCAGCAGATGGCAGCTCTTTCCACCCGGTGCAGCGCAAGCATCGAGAATCCGCTCGCCCGCCTGCGGCTGCAACAGCGCCGCGGCCAGTTGCGCACCGGCATCCTGCACCGAGACTTCACCCTGCGCAAACCCGGGCAGCGCGCTCACCGCGACAGGTTGCTTCAGCACCAGCGCGCTTTCGGCGGCGCCGACTGGCTCCGCCAGCGCTTCCCCCAGCCGCTCGCGGTAGGCATCGCGTCCGAGCCGCAGACGGTTGACCCGCAGCGTCATCGGCGGCCGCTCGCGCAGCGCAACCACGATCGACTCCCAATCGCTGGGCCAGGCATGTTGCAGCCGCTCGAGCAGCCACGCCGGCAGGCAGTATTTCGCCGTTGGCTCGGCATCAACCCGTTGCAAAAGCGTTGCGCGCTCGCGCTGATAACGCCGTAGCAGCGCATTGACCAGACCGCGCGCCCAGGGCTTGCCGAGCACGCGCGCCGCCTCGACGGTCTCCGCGAGCGCCGCGTGCGGCGCCACCCGGGTATGTTCCAACTGGTACAGACCGAGTGCGATCAGCGCGCGTATATCACCGTCTCTGGACTTCAACGGGCGCTGCAGCAGTAATCCGCTCAGCGCATCCAGCTGCGGCCACCAGCGCGCAACCCCGAAACAGAGCTCCTGAATCAACGCCGCATCGGCATGGGAGGCCGCTCCGCTGCCGGCATCGAGCAGCGTCGACAGCGAGCGCCCGGCAAAGAGTTGCTGCAGCAGCTGCGCCGCGCTGGCGCGGGCGCTGCCGCTAGCCAAGCCTGACCCCAAGAAGATCGTGCGAGTTGATGAAATCGGCCGCCGGCAGCGCGCGCTTGCCGGGAAGTTGCAGTTCGTGCAGGCGCAGCACCCCGCTGCCACAGGCGACGTCAATGCCTCCAGGAGAGGCCGCGACCACGACACCGGGCGGTTGCGAACGCGCCTCCGGCAGCACGCTCGAACGCCAAAGCCGCAGTACCTTGCCCTGCAACGTTGTCTGCGCCACCGGCCAGGGATTGAAGGCGCGAATCCTCCGGTCGATCTCGCGCGCCGACCGCTGCCAGTCGATGACCGCCTCCTCCTTATTCAACTTGGGCGCGTAACAGGCCTCCTGCTCGTCTTGCGGTATCGCCTCCAGCGTGCCGTCGGCAATGCCCGGCAGCGCCGCCATCAGCGCCTCGCCGCCGAGCTCAGAAAGGCGGTCATGCAGCGTTCCACCGGTATCGCCGGCCAGGATCTGACAGCTGCGCTCGAGCAGCATCGGCCCCGTGTCCAGCCCTTCATCCATGCGCATGATGGTGACGCCGCTCCTGCTGTCGCCGGCATCCAGCGCCCGTTGAATCGGCGCTGCACCACGCCACCGCGGCAGCAGCGAAGCATGGATGTTGACGCACCCCAGCCGCGGCGCCCGCAGCACCCGCGCGGGAAGTATCAGGCCGTATGCGACCACCACCATCAGATCGGCCTGCAACCCTTCGAGCTGCTCGATAGCCGCATCGTCGCGCAGCGTCGACGGTTGCAGCACAGTCAGCCCGTGCGCCTCCGCCAGCACCTTCACCGGGCTCTTTTTCATCTGTCGACCGCGGCCCGAGGGGCGGTCGGGCTGGGTGTAGACGGCAACGATGCGATGCGCGGAGTCCAGCAACGCGCGCAGCGGCGGCAGCGAGAACTCCGGCGTTCCGGCAAAGATGATGCGTAGATCCGACGACGATGCCCCCATCAGATCGCGCGCCTGTCATCCTCTGCGTCGCGGCGCTCCTGGCGGCTCTCTTTCTGCAGCTTCTTCTTGATGCGCTGCCGCTTCAGATTGGAGAGATAGTCGATGAAGAGCTTGCCGTCGAGATGGTCGATCTCGTGCTGGATGCAGACCGCCAGCAGCCCCTGCGCCTCCATCTCCAGCGGATTGCCGTCGCGGTCCAACGCCCGCAGCCGGATATGATCGGCGCGCTGCACCTTCTCATAGATTCCGGGGACCGAGAGGCAACCTTCGTCCATCTCCTCTTCGCCGTCACGCGCGACGATCTCCGGGTTGACCAGCGCCAACGGCGCATCGTGCTCCTCCGAGACGTCGATCACGATCACCCGCCGGTCGACATTGACCTGCGTCGCCGCCAGCCCGATGCCGGGTGCGTCGTACATGGTCTCGAACATATCGTCTATCAGTTTTCTGACCGCACCATCGACCTGCGCCACAGGCTTGGCCTTGTTGCGCAGACGAGTGTCGGGAAAATGGAGGATGTTGAGTTTCGCCATTGCAGATCTCGCTGAAAAAAATAGTTGCCCCCGGATTTCGAGCGCTTGCCGGGAGTTGGACCACAAAACGGTTGTTTAGATGCATGGGAGCAGCGGAGATCTCTTTAAGCATCCGGCTCACCGCTGAGGTTTGTTCTGTAGATCGCGGTGCAACACCCTGAGGCCGGCGATCCGCGTTCCCCGAAGGGCCTGCCGTTGCCGGCCGCCGCCAGCGGGCCGGTCGGCATTTTATGACCCAAGTCGCGTAACCCCGCTGCGATCTCGCATACAGTTCCTCTGGTAAAAGGATAATATAATTCGTTAACATCGCGATAATACAGGAATCGCGCGAGCACGGCTGCGCCTGGGGCGGGAGAATTCAAGGTTCGGCCGCCAGCGCCGTTAAAAATTCAGTTCGACGCGTCGGATTGCGACTTCAAGGGACAATCATGAGCAAGTACCGCCTGCTTTTACTCACTACCCTCCTCATGCTCTCGTTTGCCGGCAGGCTCCCGGCTGCAGAGAGTCCGCAACTGAAAGCGAGTCATCCGGATCGCTACCTGGTGAAGCGGGGGGATACGCTGTGGGACATATCGGCCCGCTTCCTGCGCGCCCCATGGCGCTGGCCCGAGATCTGGTACGTCAATCCACAGGTCCACAATCCGCATCTTATCTACCCCGGCGATGTTATCGAACTCTCCTACGTCGACGGCAGGCCGCGCCTTTCGCTACGTCGCGGCTCGCTGGTAAAACTCTCGCCGCAGATTCGCGAGGGTGAGCTGGATTCGGCGATACCGGCGATACCGATCTCCGCCATCCAGCAGTTTCTGTCGCGCCCCTACGTACTCGATAAGCAGACACTCAACGCCGCGCCCTATATCGTCAGTTTCGGCGAAGACCACATCATCGGCAGCAGCAACACCCGCGCCTACGTCAGAACGATCGGCGCCGATGATCCGGCGCTCTACGACGTCGTCCGCCCCGGCAAAGCCTACCGGGATTGCGACAGCGACAACATCCTCGGCTACGAGGCGCTCTATCTGGGTGCCGCGGAGATGCAGAAGCCTGGCGACCCGGCAACCGTGATGCTCTCGAACATGGAACTGGAGTTCATCATCGGCGACCGCCTGATCCCGGAGACCAAGCAGGAGTCGCTCTCCAGCTTCATCCCCAAGACGCCGGACCGAGAAATCGACGGCTGCATCATCTCGGTGCTGAATGGCGTGAGCCAGATCGGTCAGTACAATATCGTGGTGCTGAACAAGGGCAGCCAGGATGGACTGGAACCGCGCCACGTACTGCAGATCAACCGCCGCGGGCCGATGGTTCGCGATACGGTCAACCCCGCGGCCGGCAGGGTCAAACTGCCTGATGACGAAGCGGGCCTGTTGATGGTTTTCCGCGTGTTTGAGCGCGTCAGCTTCGGGCTGGTGCTGAGCGCGACCAATGTCATGCACCTGGGAGACCGCGTCGTCAATCCCGAATAACCCCCGACCGAAACGAGGCGGATGTCATGGACGACAACCACCCACCACAACTCGTCGAAGATCTGCGCGACTGGCTCAGATTGATCCGCGCACCCGGTTTGGGCAGCCGTACTCTCGGCCAGCTGCTGCAGCGCTACCGAACACCGGGTGCCATCATCTCGGCGGCAGCCGGCCAACTGCCCGATCCCCGGATCCGACAACGGCTGGCGTGCGTCAGCGAGCGACGGATCGCTGCCGATCTCGCCTGGCTCGAGCAGCCGCACCACCACCTCATCTGCCTGCACCATGCGCGCTATCCGGCGCTGCTCAGGGAGATCGATGCACCGCCGATCGCACTGTTCGTGAAGGGCGACCCGGAGTGGCTCGGACAACCGCAGCTGGCGGTCGTCGGCAGCCGTAATCCGACACCGGGAGGCGAGGTCGATGCGCATGATTTCGCGCGCGCCCTGAGCAACGCCGGCATCACCATCACCAGCGGACTGGCCGCCGGCATCGACGGCGCCGCGCATCGGGGCGCGCTCGCGGGAACGGCGAAGTCTGTTGCAGTGACCGCTACCGGAGTCGATCTCTGCTACCCGCGGCAACACCGCCAACTGGCCACCACAATCGCCGCGGAGGGTGCTCTGGTCTCCGAATTTCCGCCCGAAACACCGCCCAGGCGGGGGCACTTTCCACGCAGAAATCGCATCATCAGCGGCCTCAGCCTCGGCACCCTGGTGGTCGAGGCGGCGCGCGACAGCGGCTCACTGATTACCGCGCGCTGCGCCGCCGAGCAGGGCCGCGAACTGTTCGCGATCCCCGGCTCGATCCACAATCCGCTGGCGAAGGGGTGCCACCGGCTGATCCGCCAGGGCGCGGCACTGGTCGAGTGCGTCGACGACATACTCGAACTACTCGGGCCGTTGATCTCATCAAGGCTCCTCCCACGGATAGAGCATCCGGCGCGAACCCCCTCCAGGGAGTGGGATGACGACTACCGATGCCTGCTCGAGGCCCTCGAGCCCGACCCTCAGCCGAACGATCTTCTTATTGCGCGCAGCGGATTGACCGCAGATGCGGTTTCCTCCATGCTGATATTGCTTGAACTCGAAGGTTATGTATCATCTTCGCCGGGCAGAGGTTACGCTCTGAGCCGGAGATACCGGCCGGAGAGCGCAGACTAACAGGGCGCAATCGGGCGCGACTGCCGCAGCTCCAAGGTAGCAACATGAACGAAAACGTTGTCGATATCCTGATCTATCTGTTCGAAAATTATATGGATAGCGACCAGAACCCGCCCTCGGACCAGGACGTAATCCACGAAGAGCTGCTGCAGGCCGGATTTCCCGAAGTCGAAATAGACAAGGCCTTCCAATGGATGGAAGAGCTGGCGCTGCGCCAGGAGAATCGACTGCTGCAGAGCCGCGATGCCGGCAGCATCCGCGTTTACAACGACGATGAGATCCACAGGCTCGACACCGAGTGCCGTGGACTTCTGCTGTTTCTGGAACACAACAACATTCTCGATCCCGCCAATCGTGAACTGGTGATCGACCGCGCAATGGCGCTGGACACGCAGCAGGTCGGCGTGGATGAGCTGAAGTGGATCGTGCTGATGGTACTGATCAACCAGCCGGGCCAGGAGAGTGCCTTTGCACAGATGGAAGACCTGGTTTATAACGACGTTCCCGCTTATCTTCACTGAGCGGCCCTGCCGCGGCTGACGCGGCCGAAAACCACCTGATTTGCGGGCTGCGCGGAACCCTGGCTGTTCCGCACCTTCCCCTGACGCCATTGAACAGGACTCTGATTGAACGAGCGATGAATCTGGTTATCGTCGAATCGCCAGCCAAGGCGAAAACTATCAACAAGTACCTCGGCAAGGATTTCAAGGTTCTGGCCTCTTATGGTCATGTCCGCGACCTGATTCCGAAGGAGGGCGCAGTCGACACCGCCGATGACTTCAAGATGAAGTACCAGGTGATCGAACGCAACGATCGCCACGTCAAGGAGATCAGCAAAGCGCTCAAGAGCGCCGATGCGCTCTACCTCGCGACCGACCCGGATCGCGAAGGGGAGGCAATCTCCTGGCACCTCTACGAACTGCTCAAGAGCCGCCGCCAGCTGAAGGACAAAGAGGTGCACCGGGTGGTCTTCAACGAGATCACCAAGCGGGCGATCCAGGAGGCGATCGACCACCCACGCGACCTCTCCATGGACCTGGTCAATGCCCAGCAGGCGCGCCGCGCACTCGACTACCTGGTCGGCTTCAACCTCTCTCCGCTGCTGTGGAAGAAGGTGCGCCGCGGCCTCTCCGCAGGGCGTGTGCAGAGTCCCGCGCTGCGCATGATCGTCGAGCGCGAGGAGGAGATCGAAGCATTCGTGGCGCGGGAGTACTGGACCATCGAAGCGGACCTGCTGAAGGGACGGCAGGGATTCAGCGCAAAGCTGACGCACTATCGGGGCGAAAAACTGGGACAGTTCAGCATCACCGATGCCGCACCCGCGGCAGACGCCGAGCAGGCGCTGCTGGCTGCCGCCAACGGCAACCTCAAGGTTGCCAAACTGCAGAAGAAGCAGCGCCGACGCAATCCTGCAGCGCCCTTCACCACCTCGACACTGCAGCAGGAGGCGGCACGCAAGCTGGGCTTCACCACCCAGCGCACGATGCGCACCGCGCAGCAGCTCTACGAGGGCATAGACACCGGCGCCGGCGCGGTCGGCCTGATCACCTACATGCGTACCGACTCGGTCAACCTGGCTGACGAGGCGTTGAGCGAGATCCGCGGCTACATCGGCGAGCGCTTCGGCAGCGACCACCTGCCGCCCGCGCCACGCACCTACAAGACGAAAGCGAAGAATGCCCAGGAGGCGCACGAGGCGATTCGTCCGACCTCGGTGCTGCGCGCGCCCGACGAGCTTAAGAGCCACCTGACCAAAGATCAGGCACGGCTCTATGAACTGATCTGGAAACGCACCGTCGCCTGCCAGATGATCCACGCCACCATCGACACGGTCTCGGTGGATCTTGCCTGCGGCGAGGGCAACCTGTTCCGGGCGAATGGCTCCACCGTCGCCAATCCCGGATTCATGGCGGTCTACATGGAGGGTGTCGACGACGCCAAGAAGGGCGATGACGAAGACGAGAAGATGCTGCCGCCGCTAAGCGAGGGTGAAGCCGTACCGCTGAAGGCGATCCGCTCGGAGCAGCACTTCACCGAGCCGCCGCCGCGCTACAGCGAAGCGAGCCTGGTCAAGGCGCTGGAGGAGCACGGCATCGGCCGTCCGTCGACCTATGCCTCGATCATCTCCACGCTGCAGGAGCGCGAGTACGTGGAGCTGGAGAAAAAGCGCTTTCACCCGACCGACGTCGGCCGCGTGGTCAACCGCTTCCTGATCAACTACTTCACCAAATATGTCGACTACGACTTCACCGCCCGGCTGGAGGATGAGCTGGATGCCGTATCGCGCGGCGAAGAGGAGTGGATACCGCTGCTACGCCAGTTCTGGAGCCCGTTCAAAGAGCAGATCGATCACACCGAGGAGAACGTCAAACGCAGCGACGTCACCCACGAAGCGCTGGAGGAGGCCTGCCCGCAGTGCGGCAAACCGCTTTCGATCCGCCTCGGGCGCCACGGCCGTTTCATCGGCTGCACCAACTATCCCGAGTGCGACTACACCCGCGATCTGGGCGGCAACGGCAAGGCTCAGGAGGAGCCGGAGGTGGTCGAGGGGAGGAGATGCCCCGAGTGCGACTCCGAACTGGTGATCAAGCGCGGCAAGTACGGCAAGTTCATCGGCTGCTCCAGCTACCCCAAGTGCCGCTTCATCGAACCGTTGGAGAAACCCGTCGACACCGGCGTGAACTGCCCCAAGTGCGGCAAGGGAACGCTGATGCGGAGAAAATCCAGGCGCGGCAAGATCTTCTACTCCTGCGCCACCTATCCGGCCTGCGACTACGCTGTCTGGAACGAACCCTTGGCGGAGCCCTGCCCGCGCTGCGGCTGGCCGGTACTGACGGTCAAGACCACCAAACGCAACGGCACCGAAAAGGTCTGCCCGCAGAAGGAGTGTTCGTTCGCCGAGCCCTACGACGAACCTGCAGGTGGCTGAGCCGGCATTGCGCAGGCGGTGTTGATACATTTGCTTACAAATCCGCCGGGCGGGTACATACCACGCTTACAAACAGCGGGCACAATTCTCCTCCGTCCCCGGAGACAACTCCGGGTCGGGCTCAAACCGCTGTGGATACCCGGTAACTGTTGCGAAACCACATGGCCTTGGCGGGACGCAGCGGATAGAGTCGCCTGATCACACACCCCGGAGCGCACGCGCTCCTCCGACGAGTCAGAGCTTCAGCCATGGTCAAAACCACCAGAAAATGGGTCATCCTTGTCCCGGTCGTCATCGCTCTGGGCGCGGTGACGGTAATGAAACAGAAAAAGCCGACACCACTGCAGCAGCCACCGCAGGAACAGGCCAGGCTGGTGCGCACGATCACGGTACCGAGCCTGACGGTGACCCCGCAGGTGATTGGCCACGGCACCGCCAGGCCCTCCGAAAGCTGGCAGGCGGTCGCTGAGGTGACCGGCAAGGTGGTCGAGAAACACCCTGCGCTGGAGAAGGGCGCGATCATCGAGAAGGATACGCTGATCCTGCGCATCGACCCCACCGACTATCGCCTTGCGATCGCCAGAATAGAGGCCGATATCGCATCCACCCGGGCATCGTTGCAGGAGTTGGAGACGCGCGCATCCAACACTCAGGCCGCGCTTGAGATCGAACGCGAAGCGTACCGGCTGAACGAGAAGGAGCTGCAGCGGCAGCGCCGCCTGATCGCGCAGGGCAGCGTCAGCCGGTCCGATCTCGACAGCCAGGAGCGCGCACTTCTGGCGCAGAAACAGAGCGTGCAGACCCAGGTCAACGCGATCAATCTGATCCCCAGCCAGCGCGCGTTGCTCGAAGCCGGGCTGAAACGCCACCAGAGCAGCCTCGACAGCGCCCGACGCGATCTGGAGCAGACCGAGATTCGCCTGCCGTTCACCGGCCGCGTGGCCGAAGTCAACGTCGAACTCAACCGATATGTACGCGAGGGCGAGCAATTGACCAGCATCGACACGCTGGCGATGGCCGAGGTGGAGACGCAGATCCCGATCGACCAGTTCACCGCACTGATCCACAGCGACAGCACGCTCGACCTCACCCGCCTCCCGCGCCCCGACCGCATCGCCTTCCCGGTCAGCGCTCGCGTGCGGCTCAAGGAGGGCAGCCTGAAAGCCACCTGGGAGGGACGTGTAGCCCGCGTCAGCGATACACTCGACCCCAAGACCCGCACCGTCGGCGTTATCGTCGAGGTCGACAACCCCTACTCCAACGTGCAGCCCGGCAGCCGCCCGCCGCTGGTCAAGGGGCTCTTCGTCGAACTGCTGCTGCAGGGCAAAGCAGAGCCCGCGCAGCTGGTGCTGCCGCGCCACGCGGTTACCGGCGGGCAGGCTTATCTGGTTGACGGCGACAACCGGCTGCGCCGGCGCACGCTCGATATTGCGCTGCTGCAGGCCGAGTACGTGGTGGTGCGCGGGGGTCTGGCGGAGGGCGACCGCGTGATCGTCTCCGACCTGATCCCGGCCGTCGAGGGGATGTTGCTGGAGCCGGTGGCCGACGAGGCGAGCCAGCAACGCCTGCTCGAGCAGGTCGCCGGGGAGCGCCGGCCATGATCGCCTTCTTCACCCGCCACCCCACTGCCGGCAATCTGCTGATGCTGTTTCTGGCCGTGCTCGGCCTGATCGCCCTGCCGGGTCTGCAACGCGAAACCTTCCCCGACTTCGCCGCCCAGGAGCTGCAGGTGACCGTCGCCTATCCGGGCGCCAGCGCCGAGGATATCGAAGAGTCGATCTGCCAGCGGCTGGAGGATGCGATCGACGGCATCAGCGACGTCGCCGAGATGCGCTGCGAAGCGCGAGAGGGGGCGGCCATCGCCGTCGTAGAACTGGAGGATGGGGGTGATTTCGCCCGCTTCATGGACGATGTCAGAACCGAGGTCGAGGCGATCGACAGCTTCCCCGAGCAGACCGAAAGCCCCGTCATCAAGGAGCTGGGGCGTACCGACGATGTGGCCGCGATCGCCGTCACCGGGCCGATGTCGGTCAGCGATCTCAAAGCCTACGCCGAGCAGATCAAAGAGCGGATACAGCGTCTGCCGCAGGTTCCGCAGGTGGAGATCGCCGGCTTCTCCGACCATCAGCTGCAGATATCGGTCTCGGCGCAGGCGCTGCGCCAGCACGGCCTGAGCATGACCGACGTGGCCGACGCGGTGGCCCGCCAGGGCGTCGACCAGCCGGCCGGATCGCTGGAGACGCACGAGCGGGATATCCTGATTCGCTTCACCGACCAACGCCGCACCCCCGCGGCGCTGGCCGAGCTGGTAGTGGTCGGCGCCGAATCGGGTGCTGAACTCCGTCTCGGACAGATCGCCACCATCAGTGACCGCTTCGAGGATGAAGAGGAGAAGTTGCTGTTCAACGGCAGCCGCGCCGCACTGCTGAAGGTGACCAAGACCAAACAGCAGGATACGTTGGCGGTGATGGATGAACTGAGCGGCTTGGTCGACGAGTTGCGTGCCACTGCGCCTGCCGGGGTCGCGCTGACCATCACCCAGGACCGCTCCTCCATCGTGCGCGACCGCCTGCAGCTGCTGCTGAAAAACGGCGCCCAGGGGCTGGTGTTGGTGTTTCTCGCCATGTGGCTCTTCTTCCAGGGGCGCTTCGCCTTCTGGGTCGCGATGGGCATGCCGGTCTCCTTCCTCGGCGCGCTCTTCTGCATGAGCGCGCTGGGGCTGACCATCAACATGATCACGATGGTGGCGCTGCTGATTGCAATCGGCCTGCTGATGGACGACGCCATCGTCATTGCCGAGAACATCGCAGCGCGGCTGCGACGCGGCGACCCGCCGTTCCAGGCCGCGCTGACCGGTACCCGCCAGGTGGCGCCCGGAGTCCTCTCCTCGTTCCTCACCACCATCGCTGTGTTCGGTCCGCTGGCCTTTCTCTCCGGTCACATGGGCAAGGTCCTGCAGTTCATTCCGATGGTGCTTATCCTGGTGATCGCGGTCAGCCTGATCGAAGCCTTCCTGATACTGCCGCACCACCTGGCGCATTCGCTGCGCCACCACCAGCAACGTGAAAGCCGTTTCCGGCACGCCTTCGACCAGCGGCTGGAGCACTTCCGCGACCACACCCTGGGACGGTTGATCGATTGGGCTGTCGCGCAGCGCTACTGGTTCGTTGGCGGCATCGTCGCGCTGTTCATTCTCAGCATCGGCATGCTGGTTGGCGGCAAATTGAAGTTCGAGGCCTTTCCGGACGTCGAAGGGGACATCATCCAGGCTCGTCTGCTGTTGCCGCAGGGCACCCCGCTGTGGCGCACAGAGGCGGTGGTGGCGCAGATCATCCGTGGGCTGGAGCAGGTGGACGACGATTTCCAGGCGCAGCAGCCTGCCGGCGCGCGGCTGGTGCAGAACGTGCAGACCCGTTTCAACTACAACCAGGATGCCAGCGAAACCGGCCCCCACCTGGCTACCATCACCGTCGATCTGCTGACCGCCGAGCGGCGTGTCGGACGGCTGGACGACATCATCAACCGCTGGCGCGCCGCCACCGGCCGTGTCCCCGACCAGCTGGCGCTAAGCTTCAAGGAGCCGAGCATCGGTCCCGGCGGTATTCCGCTTGAGCTGCGCCTCAGCGGCGCCGACCTGGGGCAGCTGAAGCAGGCGTCGGTCGAATTGCAGCGCTGGCTGGCACGCTACGACGGCGTCTTCGACGTCAGCGACGACCTGCGTCCCGGCAAACCCGAGCTACGCCTGAAGCTGCGTGACGGTGCGCTCGGCCTGGGACTGGACGTCACCACCATCGCCCGTCAGCTGCAGGCCGCTTTTCAGGGGGTGACGGCACGCGAGATCCAGCGCGGTTCCGAGGCCTACGAGATCGAGGTCAAGCTGGCGGCTGAAGACCGCCGCACACTGACCGCGTTCGAGGATTTCCGCATCACCACCGCGAGCGGCGATCAGGTACCGTTGGCCGTGGTCGCCAACATCTCGCTCGAACGCGGTCTGGCGCGCATCAACCGCATCAACGGCGTACGCACGGTCACCGTCAGCGGTGATCTGGACCCGCGCATCAGCAACGCCGCCGAAATCATCCGGCACACCCGCAACGCCTTTCTGCCGGAGCTGCAACAGCGCTATCCCGGCATCGATCTGAGCGTTCAGGGGCAGGCGCAGGAGTCGGCTAAAACCGGTGCCTCGATGCTGCGCGGCTTCGCGGTCGGCATGATCATCATTTTCATTCTGCTCAGCTTCCAGTTTCGCAGCTACAGCCAGCCGCTGGTGGTGATGTCGGTGATTCCGATGGCGCTGATCGGCGTCATCTGGGGCCACCTCGCGATGGGCCTGAACCTGACGATGCCGGGCATCATCGGCTTCACCTCGCTCGCCGGCATCGTCGTCAACGACTCCATTCTGTTGGTCGAGTTTCTGAAGATGCGCGTACGCGAGGGCCATCCGGTCGAGATCGCGGCGCGCATGGCCAGCCGGGAGCGCTTCCGTGCGGTGCTGCTCACCTCGCTAACCACCATCGCCGGACTGCTGCCACTGCTGTCGGAGAGCTCGCTGCAGGCGCAGATCCTGATCCCGCTCGCTACCAGCATCGTCTTCGGACTGGCCATGACCACGCTGCTGGTGCTGCTGGTGGTACCGACGCTGTTTACCATTCTCAGCGATCTGGGCGTCCCGATCGTCGCCGAGGATGATGCGCTGACGGAGCAGCGGAACGCCGCACCGCTTCCAGGAACCTGAGGCGCCCCTGTTGACAGAAAACGCGCAGCAGTCGCTTCAGCGGATATTCGGCTATCGCCATTTCCGCGGCCACCAGCAGGCGATCATCGAGCGATTGACCAGCGGCGGCGACGTGCTTGCGCTGATGCCGACCGGTGGCGGCAAATCGCTCTGCTATCAGATTCCTGCTCTGCTGCGGCCGGGCACCGGCATCGTCGTCTCGCCGCTGATCGCGCTGATGGCCGACCAGGTCGAGGCGCTGCAGCAACTGGGGGTGCGCGCCGCCTACCTCAATTCGACGCTGGAGAGTTCGGAACAGAGTCGTATCGAGCGGCAACTGCTCGACGGCGAGCTGGACCTGCTCTACCTCGCCCCCGAACGGCTGCTGCGCGAAAGCACGCTGGCGCTGTTGGCGCGCACCGAGCTGGCGCTGTTCGCGATCGACGAGGCGCACTGCGTCTCCCAGTGGGGGCACGACTTCCGCCCCGAGTACCAACAGCTCTCGCTGCTGGCGGAGCGCTTCCCCGCCACCCCGCGCATCGCCCTCACCGCAACCGCCGACAGGCGCACCCGCGAGGAGATCGTCGAGCAGCTGGCGCTGCAGCGGGCCAGCCGCTTCATCAGCAGTTTCGACCGCCCCAATATCCGCTATACCATCGACTCCGGCGGTAACGGGCGCGAGCGGCTGTGGCGCTTTCTGCAGCGGGAACATCCAGCCGATGCCGGCATCGTTTACTGTCTCTCGCGACGTAAGGTGGAGGAGACCGCCGACTGGTTGAACGATCAAGGGCGCCCTGCCCTTCCCTATCACGCAGGACTCGACGCAGCGACCCGGCAGCGGCACCAGCAGCGCTTCCTGCGCGAGCAGGGTCTGATCATCGTTGCCACCATCGCTTTCGGCATGGGCATAGATAAGCCGGACGTCCGTTTCGTCGCCCATCTCAACCTGCCCAAGAGCATCGAGGCCTACTACCAGGAGACGGGCCGCGCCGGGCGCGACGGCGGGCCGGCCGATGCCTGGATGAACTTCGGCCTGCAGGATGTCATCACGCTGCGTCAGTTCATCAACGACACCGACGCCGCCGACCGTTACAAGCGCGTCTCCGGCGAGAAGCTGGAGCGGATGCTGGGTCTCTGCGACCTGATCGCCTGCCGGCGCCAGGCACTGCTGGCCTACTTCGACGAGACGCTGGAGAGACCCTGCGGCAACTGCGACAACTGCCTCACCCCGCCCGAGACCTGGGACGCCAGCGAAGCGTCGCGCAAGGCGCTCTCCTGTGTCTACCGCACCGGCCAGCGATTCGGCGCCAGCTATCTGATCGACGTGCTCACAGGCAAAGACGATGAGCGCATACGACGCAACTGGCACGACCGGCTAAGCACCTTCGGCATCGGCACAGAACTCAAAGCGAGCGAGTGGCGGCAGCTGATCCGGCAGCTTTTGTCGCGCGGCTACCTTGAGACCGACAGCGACGGCCACGGCTCACTCAAACTTGCACAGCGTTGTCGACTGTTGCTGCGAGGCGAGGAGTCGTTGATGCTGCGCAAGCCGGTCAAAACGGTTAAACAGAAGCGGCAGCCGAGTGACACCTTGAAAGAGCTCGCTCCCGCGCAGCAGCAGCTGTTCGAGCAACTGCGTGAACTGCGCCTGGAGATCGCCCGCGAGCAGAATCTGCCCCCCTACGTTATTTTCCACGACGCCACACTGCGCGCGATGTGCCTGCAGCAGCCGATGAGCCTGACGCAGATGGGCGAGATCAGCGGTGTCGGCGAACGCAAGCTGGAGCGCTATGGGCAGCGGTTTCTCGACAGAATCCTGGTCCAAACCAATGGTTCCCGGGCCACTCAAAACTGAACGAACTCCAACTACTCCTGCACCGCGCCGTCACTATCCCCTTTTACTCCGACAAGTCCTGACAACATCGGCGCCACCCCTGGCAATCTGGAAATGCCATGCCGGAGTGGGTATATTTGTGGGTTTTTCCAGAGATGAGCAAAAACTGATGAGCAGACCCTTTGTCGCCATTCTGATGGGTTCGGACTCCGACCTGCCGGTGCTGCAGTCCACGATGGACGTACTGACCAAACTGGACGTCCCTTTCGAAGCCAAGATCACCTCCGCCCACCGCACGCCGGCGGCAACGCATGAGTACGTCAAGGATGCCGATGCGCGCGGATGCGAGGTCTTCATCTGCGCCGCAGGTCTCGCCGCCCATCTGGCCGGCACCGTCGCCGGACTGACACTGAAGCCGGTCATCGGCATTCCGCTGGACGCGGGCCCCCTGCAGGGCATGGACTCGCTGCTCTCCACCGTGCAGATGCCGGGCGGCATCACAGTGGCAACAGTGGCAGTAGGTAAGCCCGGCGCCAAGAATGCCGGCTACCTGGAGGCTCAGATAATCTCGCTG
>JAGRGU010000002.1:4944-32284 GCA_020445335.1 Gammaproteobacteria bacterium | reverse complement strand
TCATCATGCAGGCCTACGAGTACGGCCACGCCTACAGCGAACTCAACCTGACCCTGGAGACCGGCGTCTACGGCTCGACTTTCTACATGCTGACCGGATTCCATGGATTTCACGTCACCATGGGCGCGATCATGCTGATCTCTATCCTGGGCCGCAGCATGAAGGGGCATTTCACCCCGCACAACCATTTTGCGTTCGAAGCGGTCGCCTGGTACTGGCACTTCGTCGACGTGGTCTGGCTGGGCCTGTTTGTCTTCGTCTACTGGTTGTGAGCTCAGAAGCCGTGCGGCGTTATCCAGCCGGCGAGATTGCCGACCATCAGCATGAAGAAGAGGACGAATGAGAGCGATATCCTGATCGTCAGGGATCTCGCCAGCCGCATCTTGTCTCTCTGCCCGTTGTCTTTCGAGAGGTAGTACATACCCTGAAAGAGCGAGAAGACGATCAATAGAAACAAGAGGATGATTGGAAGTTTCATCATGCGGTCAAGTATACATTGATTGCGCCACCAGCCATTCATCCGGGTCGTACCGAAACACCGACAGTAACCAGACTATAGCCAAGAATGAGTTCAGATATACTCCAGTTCCAGCCGCAGCTCCTGCCGACCCTGGTCGCCGTCGGGCTGATTCTGCTTTTCGTCGCGCTGGGTTTCTGGCAGCTGGAGCGGGCCGCCGAGAAGCGCTCTTTGGCGGAAACCCTGAGCAACCGGATCGACGCGCCTGCCATCGCGCTGAGTACGCTGCTGCAGCCTGCCAACGAGCTCCGTTACCGTACGATCAAAGCACGCGGGCGCCTGTTGCAGGAGAAAACCGTCTATATCGAAAACCGCAAGCACCAGGGCAGAAACGGTTTCCACGTCATCACTCCGTTGCGTATCGACGGCGAGCAACGTCAGCTGCTGGTCAACCGTGGATGGGTTGCCGCACGCGGGCAGAACCTGCCGCCGGAAATAGCGACTCCGACGGCTGAGCTGAGTGTCACCGGCCGGGTGGATGTCCCCTCCGCTCCTGCGCTGGAGCTGCAGTTTCAAGCCGGGGAGACAACACGGATCTGGCCCTATCTGACCCTCAAGCACTACACCGTCTGGTCGGGGCTGGAGCTGTACCCGTTCATTCTTCTGCAGACGGACGACGATGACGCCGGGTTCGTCAGGGAGTGGCCCCGACCCGCGACCGAAGATGGCATGCACATCGGCTACGCGATCCAGTGGTTCGCTTTCGCCGCAATCGTGTTGGCGATCTGGGGCAAACTCTCGTTGGTGCGGCAACGGCCGGGGAGCAACGCATGAGCGGTGCGGTCGATGCGCCAAGACTGAAAATGAACCGCCTCACGCTGCTGGCGCTGTTCGGGATATTCGCGCTGCCACCGCTTCTGGGCTGGTTTTTCATGCTCAATCCTCAGTGGCTGCCGAACGAATCGATCAACAACGGTACCCTGATACATCCACCCCGTCCGCTGTCGGGTCTCACGCTCAAATTCGCGGATGATCAGGTGCTGGATTGGCAGCAATTGCGGGACAAGTGGGTCTTCGTACTGGTCAATCGGGGTGAGTGCGGCGAAGCCTGCCTCGCGCGCCTGGTCGACCTGCGCCAGCTGCGGCGCGCGCTGGCGGCCGAAAGCAGACGCGTGGAGCGCATGCTGATCCAGCTGCCGGATGCCTCGGGCACGGTGCCGACGCCGCCATCCGCAGCGGGTCTCGAGGGAACGCTGTTGCTCCAGCCGGTGGATGCTCGGGCGGTCGACCTCGTGCGCGCGCTGTTCCAGCTCGAGGGGCTTGAGCCAACGCATCAGATGTTCCTCATCGATCCGCACGGCGACCTGATGATGCGCCACGACCTGTTGGCGCTGCAACCCAAACAGATTCTAAAAGACCTGGAGCTGCTGATGAAAGCATCGGCCAACTGGGTGACAGGAGAGAATTGATATGGCCACCAGCGAACTCCGCTTGACCAACACCGCCAGCATCGCCTGGCGGCAGTACTATGAACTGACCAAGCCCAGGGTGGTACTGCTGATCGCCTTCACCGCGCTGGTCGGCATGCTGCTGTCGACCGACGGACCTGTCCCCTGGCAGCCGCTATTGTTCGGGCTGCTCGGGATATCCATGGCCGCGGCCGCGGGCGCGGTGATCAACCATATCGTCGATCAGCGCATCGACGCGCTGATGCATAGAACCCACAGAAGGCCGATTCCGAGCGGCAAGATGGATACCCCGCACGCGGCCTTTTTCGCCGCGGCGCTGAGTGCTCTGTCGATGCTGATGCTGTGGACGCTGGTCAATCCGCTGACCGCGCTGCTCACTTTCCTCGCACTGATCGGTTACGCGATGGTCTACACGTTGTTCCTGAAACGCTGGACGCCGCAGAACATCGTCTGGGGCGGTCTCGCCGGAGCGGCGCCACCGCTGCTGGGCTGGTGCGCGATTACCGGCGAGGTCAGCATGGACTCATTTCTGCTGCTGCTGATCGTCTTTGTCTGGACACCGCCGCACTTCTGGCCACTGGCGGTCCACCGCCGCGCGGAGTACGCCAAGGCGGGAATCCCGATGCTGCCGGTCACCCACGGAGTCGAGTTCACCAAGCTGCAGGTGCTGATCTATTCGCTGATGCTGTTCGCCGTCTCGCTGATGCCCTTCCTTATCCACATGAGCGGCTATCTCTATCTGGTTTCAGCAGTGGTGCTGGGTATAGGTTTCGTCTACCACGCATTCCGCTTCTGGCGGGCTGCCGGCAGCAGCGACTACGCGATGCGGACCTTCGGCTACTCTATCGTCTACCTCAGCCTGTTGTTCGCCAGCCTGCTCGGCGATCACTACCTCATGAGCTGATGCGTCTGAAATCCTCGGCGATCGCCTCGGCTTTGTGCGGTGCGCTGAACACCGCGTGGTAGCGCCCCTGCGGATCGATCAGCACGATGGCGGCGGAGTGATCCATCAGATAGTCGCCTTCTGCCCGACCGGCTTGGACCTTGAGATATACGACGCCGAGCTGCGTGGTCAGTCGGGTGAGTTCCGCCTGTTCACCGCGCACACCGAGAAACTCCGAATTGAAATAGGGCACGTACTGCGCCAGCCGCTGCCGGCTGTCGCGTTCCGGATCGATGGAGACGAAGACGACCTGGTAGTCCGCGGCGACCCGCTGCTGTTTTAGCCGTTCATCCATCCGCGACAACGTCATCAGTGCGGTGGGACAGATGTCGGGGCAGTGGGTATAGCCGAACACCAGAAAACTCCAACGGCCCTCCAGCGAGGCGCTTGAAAAGGGCCTGCCGCGATGGTCCTGAAGCTCGAAAGGGGTCAGCGGCCGAGGTTCCGGGATGACCGTCGCGACACTGAACGAGGGTTGCCCGGAGAGTACCTCCGGGCTCGGCTCGAGCAACATCTGGCTGAAGATGAAACCCGCAGCAAGCGCAACCGCTGCAATGACCGCATAACCGATTCGCACCTAACCCTCCATCCTCTTTGCAACCTACCTCAGCGGAACTCGTTTCGCACAGCGAAGATACCATGCCATCATCGGATATCGCACCGATAGCCTTCGCCGACAGCCTTGCGTACACTGCGCAGACCAACGCCGACCGGTCTTTCACGCAGCTCAACCCATGTCTTCCCTTAACACCATTCTGCCGCAACTTGAGTCGCTCGACAGCGGCAACCGCCAGGCCACCGCGCGCTGGCTGCAGCTCGCGGTGGGTGCACTGGCCATCGCCGGTCTGTTCGCCCTGCTGCTGGTGCTGTCGCGCGCGCCGGTAACCGGTCAGCTATTCCCCTGGCTCGATTTCTTCCGCACCGCACTGGTGGTCCACGTCAACCAGTCGGTGCTGATCTGGTTCCTCGCGCTAGCAGGCGCGTTCTGGTCGTTGGCAAGCGCCCCGGCCTCACCGCTCCGGACGCCCTGGCTGCTGGCGCTGCTCGGCTGCCTCGGCATCGCCGCGTCGGCCTTCGTCGACGGCCCCCAACCGCTGATGAACAACTACGTGCCGGTGCTGCAGCATCCGCTCTTCTTCGTCACGCTGGGGCTGTTCGGCGTCGGGGTGGCGCTGCAGTCCGTCGCCGCGCTGGCCGCCTGGCGCCGACTGCTGAAGCCGACCAGCGGCGGCCTGCTCGGCACACTCGCGGTGACGCTGGCCATCGCCGTGTTGCTGGCGCTGCTGGTGCTGATCTGGAGCTGGGTCGCACTGCCCGGCTCGATCACCGGGCACGGCTACTATGAGTACCTGTTCTGGGGCGGCGGGCATGTGCTGCAGTTCGCCTATACACAGATGATGCTGTTCGCCTGGATAGCCCTGGCGCTGGCGAGCGGCGTGGCGCTGCCCGTCGGCAGCACCATGCTGCGGGGCATCCTCTGGCTCGGAATCCTGCCGCTGTTGGCGGTGCCGCTGATCTACGGGCTCTATGGCGTGGAGTCGGACCCGCTGCGGCTGGCCCTGACCCGCCTGATGCAGTACGGCAACGGCCTCGCCGCACTGCCGCTGGGGCTACTGTTGTGCTTGGCGCTGCTGCGCGCCGGGCGCAGCGACGCAGCCGGCAGACCCCTACGCCTGGCACTATGGATGTCGCTGCTGCTGTTCGCATCCGGCGGACTCATCTCGCTCTTCATCTCCGGCGTCAACACCATCATCCCGGCGCACTACCACGGCTCCACGGTCGGCGTGACGCTGGCCCTGATGGGCTTCGCCTACCTGCTGCTCCCCCACCTCGGCTACGCGGCCATAAGCGGCAAGACGGCGATCGCCCAGCCGCTCTGCTATGGCCTGGGACAGTTGCTGCACATTACCGGGCTGGCGCTCTCCGGCGCGCTCGGCGTGCAGCGCAAGACCGCCGGCGCGGCGCAGGGGCTGGAGGGGCTCGGCGCCAAGATGACGATGGGGGTGATGGCGCTCGGCGGGCTGCTGGCGGTGATCGGCGGCATTCTCTTCGTCTGGATCATGTTGCGCGCCTTGCTGCGGCGCCAGCCGCGCTGAACGCGCTCAACGCGACATCGCCGCCAACTGGTCGAGAATCCCGGCCGGTTCGAGACGCTGTGTGTAGTCGGCGTTGACGAAGGCATAGGCGATCATCCCGGCCTGATCGACGATATAGGTCGCCGGCACCGGCAGGCGAAAACTGTCATCGCCGTTGAAGGCCGGAATGTCGATACCGTTTCTGGCATAGATAGCACGCAGCTCTTCCGGCAGTTCGAATACCAGACCCAGCAGCTGCGCCACCCGATTGCCGCTGTCGCTGAGGATATCGATCTCGATCGCATGCCGCGTGGCGGTCTCGCCGGCATGCTCCGGCGTCTCGGGTGCCAGACCGATCAGACGGGCCCCCAGCGACTCGATCTGCGGTAACACCGCCTGCAACGCCTTCATCTCCAGATTGCAGTAGGGGCACCAACCGCCGCGATAGACATTGATCACCAGCGGTGCCTCCCGCAGGTAGTCGTGAACCCGCCTGAGCCTGCCGTGCTGATCCGGCAGCTCGAACTCCGGCAGCCGGTCTCCCTGTCGCAGCGCCCGCCCCTCGACGCCGCTGGCCAGCAGATCCTCGGTTGCCCGCGCCATCGTCGCCAGGACCTCGGCGGGCATGCGTTTCGCCTTCTCGGCATTGTAGGCGTCGATCTCGGCTTTCAGTGTTGACATTTGTCATGGCTCCTTTATTGAATGCTCGATCAATAATAGCCAGTGTTGAACGATCGTTCAAGATTATTTTGAGTGTGCGCTCAACAAAGCTACAATCCCGCCCATGGCCAGACCCATCCAATTCGACCGTGACCAGGTGATCGACCGCGCAATGCAGGCGTTCTGGGATCAGGGCTACTGCGCCACCAGCATCTCCAGCCTGGTGCAGGCCACCAGACTGAACCCCGGAAGCATCTACGCCGCGTTCAAATCCAAGGAGGGTCTGTTCCTCGCCGCGCTCGACCGATACGGTGAACAGAGCCTGATCCGACTCTCCAGGACGCTGGAATCCGCTGCCTCACCGTTGCAGGGTATTCGCGACTATCTGCGGCAGCTCGCCGCCTCCAGCGCTGACCCGGAGCATGCCCGCGGCTGTTTCCTGGTCAACTCCGTGCTCGAGCTTGCACATCGCGACGACAAGGTACGGCAACATGTCAACCGGCACTTCGGCGCCATCGAGGCGTGCCTCAAAGGGGCGCTGCAGGAGTCGCAGCGGCGTGGCGAACTGGCCGCGGCAAAGGATCCGGAGGCGCTCGCCGCCTGTCTGATGTCGGGTATCTGGGGCCTGCGGGTGCTGGGTGGAACGGGACCGGATGCCGGACGCACCGGCGCGGTCGTCGAACAGCTGCTGACGTTGCTCGATTGAGAGTCCACCGAACCGGCCGGCACCAAGGCGCCGTCCGACCGCCGGGCAAACGCCGCATATGCCATCACCGGCAACTCCGGCGGACGCCCGCGGTTTTCTCTTCCAGTCACCTGTGGCTGCCGTAAGCGGCGCCAATAGGAAACCGAGCATGAGCAAGAATAGACTGCAGGTAGACGACGACCACCCCGATGGCGCCCCCTCGAATATCGAGCAGATCGTCAACCGTGCCACCAGCCGGCGCGGCATTCTGCGGGCCGGCGCTGCGGCCATTGGACTTTTTCTCGCTGCCAGGCCGCTGACGCGGGCGATCGCAGCGGCCGACGACGACGATTCAGGCGCCCTGCTCGGGTTCGAAGCGGTCCCCGCTTCAACCGCGGATGCCTTCATCGTGCCCAGGGGGTACCGGGCAGAGCCGTTGATATCCTGGGGCGACCCGATCCTGCGCGGCGCACCGGAGTTCGACCCGTCGGGTACCCAGCCCGCGGCCGCGCAGGCGGGGCAGTTCGGCGACAACAACGACGGCATGAGCCTGTTTCCGCTCTCCGCCGATCGCGCGCTGCTGGCGGTCAACAACGAATACACCAACTACCTCTACCTGTTCGACGACCACAGACAGTCGCTCGACGCTGACGGGGTGCGTAAATCGCAGGCGGCACACGGCGTGTCGATCTTCGAGATCGCCCGGCGCGGCGATGGCGGCTGGCGCTACCTGCCGGATTCCACGTACAACCGCCGCATCACCGCTTTTACCCGCATCGAGCTGAGCGGTCCCGCGGCTGGCCATGCACTGCTGCGAACATCCGCCGATCCCGCTGGCAGGACGGTGCTGGGCACATTCAACAACTGCGCCAACGGCCAGACCCCTTGGGGCACCTATCTCAGCTGCGAGGAGAACTTTCACGGCTATTTCGCCGCCGACGATCCCGGGATCGAACTGAGCGCGGCGCAGCGGCGCTACGGGCTGCGCGCCGGGAACCGTGCCCAGCAGTGGTATCGCCACGACGAGCGCTTCGATCTGGCCAGCGAGCCGAACGAGGCCAACCGCCACGGCTGGGTGGTCGAGATCGACCCGTACGATCCCGGTTCGACGCCGCGCAAGCGCACCGCGCTGGGCCGCTTCAAGCATGAGAACGCAGCGCTGACGATCAACGGCGACGGATGCGTGGTGGTCTATATGGGCGACGATGAACGTGGTGAGCACCTCTACCGATTCGTTTCCAATGGCCGTTACAACCCCGATGATCAGGCCGCCAATCGCGATCTGCTGGACCAGGGGACGCTCTATGTCGCCCGCTTCGACGCCCGCCAAGGTGAGCTGCGCGGCAGCGGTGTCTGGCTGGAACTCGTTCATGGCCGCGGCGGCCTGGACGCCGAGCACGGCTTCCCCGACCAGGCGACGGTGCTGATCCACGCGCGCGAGGCCGCCACGCGGGTCGGCGCGACCACGATGGACCGCCCGGAGTGGGTCGCGGTGCATCCGCACGACGCGACCGTGCTCTGCTCGCTGACCAACAACAGGAACCGCGGCAAGAGCCACAACCAGCCGGTCGGCGGCCCCAACCCGCGTCGCGACAACAAATACGGGCAGATCGTGCGCTGGAGGCCGCAGCGGGGTGACCACACTGCACAGCGCTTTGACTGGGATCTGCTGGTGATCGCCGGCAACCCCGAAGTCCACCCGGGCACGCCCGAGGCCGGCAGCGCCAACGTCAACCGCGACAACATGTTCAACAGCCCCGACGGGCTGGGCTTCGACGCCGCAGGGCGCCTCTGGATCCAGACCGACGGCAACTACTCGAATGAAGGGGATTTCGCCGGCATGGGCAACAATCAGATGCTCTGTGCCGACCCCGCCAGCGGCGAAATCCGCCGCTTTCTCACCGGCCCGATCGCTTGCGAAATCACCGGCCTGACCTTCTCTCCCGACCAGCGTACGATGTTCGTCGGCGTGCAGCACCCCGGGAAGAGTGGCAGCCCCTCCCACTTCCCCGGCGGTGGCAAAAGCAAGCCCCGCTCGACCATCATGGTGGTAAGGCGCAACGACGGCGGCGTGATCGGCAGTTGAGACCCTGGTCCGGAGCGGGTTGTCACATCCGCCCCGACGGCGTCATCGACTCCAGCGGAAAGAGCACTTCGACATCCATCTCGAGCCTGACCGTAAGCCGCTCCCCCGGCTGCATGTCATTGTGCCCCTTGGTGATGTAGAGCACTTCGACACCGCTCGGCAGGCGCAACCGGTAGAGGATCTCGGCGCCGCGGAAGGCCTTCTCGACCACCTCGGCCTCCAGCCCCGGCCCCCCTTTGACTACATCGTCGGGACGCAGCAGCAACTCCATCTCGGTGACTGCTTCAGAGGGTCCGACGCGGGTTGTCAGCGGCCCGAACTCACTCTGCAGCACACCCTGTGCGTCTCGCTTGACGGGCAGCCATACCCCCTGGCCGATGAAGCCGGCAACGAATCGATCGGCCGGATTGTGGTAGAGGTGGTAAGCGCTGTCCCACTGGCGGATCATCCCATGCTCCATAACCGCGATGCGGTCGGCCATGGCGAACGCCTCGCTCTGATCGTGGGTCACCAGCAGCGCGCTGGTGCGCTCCCGTTTCAGGATCTGCCGCACCTGCCGCGCCAGCGTCTCGCGCAGCTCCACATCCATACTTGAGAAGGGTTCGTCGAGCAGCAGCAGCGCCGGCCTGGGCGCCAACGCGCGTGCCAGTGCAATGCGCTGCTGCTGGCCGCCCGAAAGCTGATGCGGGTAATAGTCTCTGACCTCCGGCAAGTCCACCAGCCGCAGCAGTTCGTCGATACGCGCCTGCCGTTGCTCCCGTCCGAGACGGCTCAGGCCGAAGCCGATATTGGCGGCCACGCTGAGGTGCGGGAAGAGCGCGAAGTCCTGGAACACCATGCCGACGCCGCGCCGTTCCGGCGCCAGCGTCGTCGTCGTTGAGCTGATCACCCTGCCGTCGACGACGACCGATCCCCGGCGCAGCGGCTCGAATCCGGCAATCGCGCGCAACAGGGTGGTCTTGCCGCAGCCAGACGGTCCCAGCAGACAGCCGATCTCGCCCGGCTCAAGTTTCAACGATACCCCTTTCACCACCGGCGTATCGCCATAGGCGACGTGCACCCGGTCGATCTCAAGCGGACTCCGCATCCCTACCTCCCGAACGACTCACGGCGCGGCTCAGCAGAATCACCGGCACCACCCCGACCGCGACGATGGTGAGCGCCGCAACCGAGGAGTCGGCCAGACGCTCGTCCGATGCCAACTCATAGGCGCGTACCGCAAGCGTATTGAAATTGAACGGCCGCAGGATCAGCGTCGCCGGCAGCTCCTTCAGCACGTCGACGAAGACCAGCAGCAGTGCGCTGAACAGCGCGCCGCGCATGATTGGCAGGTGCACCTTGCGCAACACCCCCAGCGGCGGCTCCCCGAGACTGCGCGCGGCGTCATCCATGTTGGGCGTGACTCGCGCCAGTCCCGACTCCACCGACTGCAGCGCGACCGCCAGGAAGCGGACCGCGTAGGCAAACAGCAGAATGAACAGGGTACCGCTCAGCAACAGGCCGCTGGAGAGGTCCAGGGTCTCGCGCAGCCAGGCGTCGAGCCGATTGTCGATCCAGGCGAAAGGAATCATCACGCCGACGGCGATTACGGTGCCGGGGATGGCATAACCCATCGCCGACAGCCGCACCGCGAAGGTCATCGCCCGCGACGGGTAGAGGCGCCGTCCATAGCCGAGAAAGATCGCCAGCGCCAGCGTCAGCAGCGAAGCCAGCGCGGCCAGCAGCAGACTGTTGCCCACCAGTGCAAGAAAGCGCAGGTCGAGCGTCTCCTCGGCGATCGAAAGAGCCCATATCAGAAGTTGTCCGGAGGGGATCAGAAAACCGAACAGCAGCGGCAGCAGGCAGAGCGTGAAGACGCTCCATTTGCGAATGCCGACCAGCGGCAGTCGTTGCAGATGCCGATAGCGGCCACCGGTCTGGAAGAAGCGCAGCCGGCGGCGCGAATAGTGTTCGAGCAGAATCAGCAGAAACACCAGGCTCATCAGCAGCGCCGCCAGCTGCGCGGCGGCAGCGCTGTCGTCGAGCCCGAACCAGGTACGGAAGATTCCGGTGGTGAAGGTGGCGATGCCGAAGTACTGCACCGTGCCGTAGTCGGCCAACGTCTCCATCAATGCCAGCGAAAGCCCCGTCACCACCGCCGGGCGCGCCAGCGGCAGCGTGATATGGAAGAAGACCCGCCAGGGGCCTGCGCCGAGCACCCGGCCTGCCTCCAGCGTCGACAGCGACTGACCCAGAAAGCTGGCCCGCGCCATCATGTAGACGTACGGGTAGAGTACCAGCGAAAGCATCACCACAGCGCCGCCGAGCGAGCGCACGTCGGGCAGCAGATAGTCGCGCGCGCTCCAGCCGGTCAACTCGCGCAGCAGTGTCTGTACCGGTCCGGCGAACTCCAGCAGCCCGGTATAGGTGTAGGCGATGATGTAAGCCGGAATCGCCAGCGGCAGCAGAAGCGCCCATTCGAACAGACGCCGGCCGGGAAACTCGTAGACGGTCGTGACCCAGGCGGTCGGGATGCCAAGCAGCAGCACTCCCAGCGCCACTCCCACCACCAGCCGCAGCGAGTTATCCAGATAGTCGGCGAGTACTGTATCGACAAGGTGCTGCCATACATCGCCGGCCGGCACGAAGAGATAACCGAACACCACCAGGATCGGCAATGCCAACAGCAACGCAGAAAGCAGAACACCGGCCCGCCAGAGGCTGGGCCGGTGTCCTGTTCTGCTCTTCTCTTTTGCGTGCGACGCTATTTCCACCCTGCCCTGTCCATCAGCATGACAGCCTTGGCGTTATTGATTCCCAGTTGACCCAGGTTGAGGCTGTCGGCCTTGAAGGTGCCCCACTGATCGAGCAACGCGCTCCATGCCACCCCGGCACGCACCGGATATTCGTAGTTGACTTCAGCATACCAGGATTGGGACTCAGGGCGAACCAGGAACTCCAACAGCCTGATCGCGTTCTCACGGTTGCGCGCATGCGCGGTAACGGCGGCGCCGCTGACATTGACGTGCGTACCGCGGTCACCCTGATTGGGCCAGATTATTGCCATTTTCGACGCCGCTTCCCGCTGCGCCGGATCCTTGCCCGCGAGCATGCCACCGAAGTAGTAGGTATTGGCCACCGCCAGATCGCACTCACCCGCCGCGGCCGCCTTGATCTGATCGCGGTCGCCGCCTTTCGGTGTGCGCGCGAGATTGGCCACCAGCCCTCTGGCCCAGGCTTCGCTCTGCGCTTCGCCGCCGTGCGCGATCATCGAAGCGACCAGCGACTGATTGTAGATGTTACCGGATGAGCGGATGCAGATACGGCCCTTCCATTTCGGGTCGGCGAGATCCTCATAGCGGGTGAGTTCATCCGCGTTGACACGCTCCCTGGCGTAGAAGATCGGCCGAGCGCGCAGCGAAAGTCCGTACCAATGACCGCTCGGCTCGCGGTAGGTCGCGGGGACCGCCGCCTGCAGTTCGGCGCTCTCGACCGGCTGAGTCAAACCGGCCTGCCGTGCTCGATGGAGACGGCCGGCATCTGTCGTTATCAGCAGGTCGGCGGGGGTGTTGCGACCCTCCGACTGCAGCCGCTTGAGCAGCGCATCGGCTTTGCCGGTCACCAGATTGACGCGGATACCGGTCTCCTCGGTGAAGCGGTCGAGCAAGGGTTTGATCAGCTCCTCCTTGCGGGCGGAGTAGAGATTTACTTCATCGGCTGCGGCTGCCGTCGCGGGGAGCGTACCTGCCGCCAGCACCCAGACAGCCGCCAGTGAATAGAGGGTCGATTTCATGGAAATTGCCTTCCTGTGTCGAGAGCGATGTTGATAATGCGAAATCTTCTCATTTTCGTATTCGTGTTTCAACTTTTTTCCCAGCCTTTTATCAGTCGGGTATAATGCTGCCCGGAGCTCGAGCCATGGCGATAACTGCGGAGGAGCAGGTTGATGGAAGAGAATCAGGAGATCAGAAAGGCGGGTCTCAAGATCACGCTGCCCCGGGTCAAAATTCTCTCGCTGCTCGAAAAGCAGGGCGGCCACCTCAGCGCCGAAGATGTCTACCGCATCCTGCTCGACGAAGGCGAGGAGATTGGCCTCGCGACCGTCTACCGTGTGCTTACCCAGTTCGAGTCGGCCGGACTGGTGGTGCGCCACAACTTCGAGGGTGGGCAGGCGGTATTCGAGCTCGATCGCGGCAGCCACCACGACCACCTGATCTGCATGAATTGCGGACGTGTCGAGGAGTTCGTCGACAACACCATCGAGAAGCGGCAGATCGAGATCGCCAAGAAGCACGGCTTCCGCATCAAGGACCACGCGCTGGTGATCTACGGCATCTGCAGCAACAAGGAGTGCAAACAGGCCGAGTGAGCCCGCCTCGGCTTCGGCCCAGGCTCAACGCAGCAGCAGACGCCAGCAGAGCAGCATCACCGCCAGCGGCAACAGCAACGTCTCGAGCAGAAATATCGCGATCTGAATCACCACCTGCTGGCTGGCGTCGCTGGCCACCTGACCCGCCTGCCGGGCAAATGTCTCGATTCTCTCCGCCACCCTGGAAGCGCCGCTCAGCGTCTCCGCAAAGCGACTGACACGCTCGCCGATGCAACTGCTCCAGTCGCCGCAAGGCGTCTCGGCCGTCGGTGCACCGCCGTCGATCTGCCGGCTCAGCGACTCGAGTCGCTGCTGGGTGCCGCGCAGGCCATCGCTCGAGGCGCGATACTGGCGCTCCACATAGCCCGCATCGTGGACCGCCTCGACCAGTAACGGCGTAGCCAGGGCGAACAGCAGTGCGGCCAGAAACAGCCTGCTCCCCCATTGCAGCAACCAGCCGAGCCCGCGCCCCCAGGCGTGCCCTGAGCGGCACAGCGCCAGACTGCCCAGGAACAGCAGCGTCACTCCCCACAGCAGGCTCGCCTCGAACAGCAGACCGCCGCACAGGCGCACCAGCCAGAGTGCCACCGAAGCCACCAGCATCACCAGCGAGAAGCGCTCGATGAGATCGTTGAGCGGATCCAGCACCTCACCCGGCGAGAGCGCCGCGCTGATGCCGACCGTCAAGCCGACCTCGGCGCTCTGAATCACGGAGATGACAGCGTTCAGGCCGCGCGCAATCGCGAACGCCGCCAGCGCACGCTGCGAACTCTGCTCCAGACAGGCGAGCGTGGTGGCACCATAATCGAAACCGTGCAGTGCCAGCAGCGCCCCCGCCAGCAACAGTGCCGAAAGCTGTTCACGCGGCGTCAGCTGCTGCAGCGCACCGCGCAGCACGGCAGCAAACGAAGCGCCGCTCCTGCTGCTCTGCGGCCGTTCGCTCAAGCCTCCTCCGAGTGCAGTTCCGCGGTTGCGCGGCGCTGCTGCCGGCGCTGGATCCAGCCCTCGTAGATCAGCAGCAGCGCCGGCACGAACAGCAGGATCAGCAGCGTAGCGAAGGCCAGGCCGAAAGCGATCGAGGTCGCCATCGGAATCAGGAACTGCGCCTGCAGCGAGGTTTCGAACAGCAGCGGCGTCAAGCCTGCGATCGTCGTCAGCGAGGTCAGCAGCACCGCGCGCAGACGCTGGCAGGCCGCCTCCTCGATCGCCATGGCGAGCGCAACACCTTCGCTGCGCAGGCGCTTGTAGAAGGTGACCAGGATGATCGAATCGTTGACCACGATGCCGGAAAGCGCGAAGAAACCGAACAGCGACAGAATCGTCAGATCCATCCCCATGATCCAGTGGCCGAAGAGCGCTCCACCCAGGCCGAAGGGGATCGCGGTCATCACCACCAACGGCCAGCCGTAGGAGGCGAAGACCCAGGCCAGCACCAGGTAGATCAGGATCAACCCCAGACCCATGCCGATGCGCATGTCTGCCAGGGTCTCCCGCTGATCGGCGGAGCGCCCTTCAAACGAGTAGTCGATCCCGAACCGCGCTGCCAGCTGCGGCAGCGTGCCCTCCTTGAGCGAGGCGTTGATACGATTGGAGTTGGCGACGTGCTCGTCGACGTCGGCGGTCACCTCCACCGCCAGCCGCCCCTCGGCGTGCCGCAGGATCTCGAATCCGCGCCTGGAGTCCCAGCGCGCCACGCTGGCGAGCGGCACCTGATTGCCGTTGGGCAGCCATATATTGAGCCGGTAGAGAATCGCCGTGCTGGAGCGCTCGCGCTCCGGCAACCGCACCCGCACCTCGATCTCCTCGGGTCCGTCCTGGAAGATCTGCACCAGCCGGCCGTCGAATGCGGTACGCAGCTGGCGCCCCAGCTCGGCGGTGGTCAGCCCCTCCGCCTCACCCTCCGGCGTCAGCGAGAAGATCAGCTGTTCGCGGCCGTAAGCCAGGTCATCCTCGATCTCGGAAACCCCTTTGATCGACCCGAGCGCCTCGCCCAGCTCGAGCGCCGCCTGCTTGAGCATCTCGGCATCACGCCCGGTCAGCCGCACCGTGACGTCGCGACCGGGCGGACCGGCACGGCGCGAGGTGATGGTGAAGCTCTCCATGCCGGCGGGTACGACAATGCGCTCGCGCCAGGCCTTGATGAACGTTTCGTTGCGCAGCGTCCGCCGGTCAGGCTCAACCAGCTCGACTTTTAACGCGCCGAGCTGATCGCCGCGCGCAAGATTGCCGCCGCCTCCGTCACCTGCCTTGGTCCCCTGGTGCACCAGGGCGATATTGATCAGCTTGCCCTGGTCGAGTTCGCGCTCGGTACGGTAGAGCGTCTCCTCCAGATGATCGAGGAATGCCGCCACCCGATGCCGCGGCGTGCCGGCAACGAAGCTGGCGTTGGCATGAATCATCTGCGCTTCGGGGGTGGGGAAGAAGTGAAACGAGAGCCGCCCGCCGACCAGCAGACCGACCATCAGCAGCAGAAACGCGATCGCACCGCTCAGCGTCACCCAGCGGAACTCGAGTGCCAACCGCACCAGCGGCCGGAAGGCGCGTTCACGGAAGCGGACGAAGCCGCGGTCGAGGCGCATCCGCAGCGACTTCGAATCGACACGGTGCATATGCGCGAAGGCGTGCCGCAGGTGGCCCGGCAGCACCAGAAAGCTCTCCACCAGCGAGGCGAGTATGACACTGACGATCACCAGCGGGATCGCGAACAGAATGTTGCCGATAATGCCGCCGATCAGCATCAACGGCAGGAAGGCGGCGATCGTCGTCAGCGAGGAGGCGATCACCGGCGCCAGCATGCGCCGCGCCCCCCCTTCGGCCGCCAGCAGCGGCGCCTCGCCCATTTGATAGTGCGCCAGCGCATCCTCACCCACGACGATGGCATCGTCGACAATGATGCCCAAGGCCATAATCAGCGCAAACAGGCTGATCATGTTGATGCTGCCGCCAACCAGCCAGAGCACGAACAACGTCGCCATGAAGGAGATCGGGATGCCGACCGCGACCCAGAAAGCGACCCGTCCCGTCAGGAACAGGTAGAGAATCAAAATAACCAGCAGCAGGCCGCCACCGCCGTTCTTCAGCAGCAGCGTGATGCGCTCCTTGATCAGGTGCCAGGACTCGTCATACAGCTCGATCTTCACCGTCGGCGGCAGCTGCGCGCGGCTCTTCGCGATCCAGTCGTCGAGCCGCTGCGCCGCTTCCAGCGAGTCGCCGCCGCGCGAACGCTGGATCACCAGATCGGCGACCGGCCGGCCGTTGACACGCAGCAGTACGCCGCCGTCACGCGGGCGACGCTCGATCCCGGCAACCGCGCCGAGTTCGATGCGCGCGCTGCCGTCGCTGACCAGCGGCAGCCCGGCGAAGCCGAGTGTGTCGCGCTTCTGCTGCAGTGTACGCAGCTCTTTCGAACTCTCGCCGCGCCCCAGAATACCGGCCGGCTGATCCTGACTGAAGGCCGCCACCCGCGCGCCGATCTGATCCAGGCTCAGACCCAGCCGCTCCAGCTGCGGCGGATCGATCTGGATCGCGATCTCCTCTTCCGGCAGCCCCAGAATCTCGACCTTGTCGATGCCGGCATCGAGCAGCTCGGTTTCGAATCTGCGCACCAGGTGCCGGAGCTCATCGAGCGTCTCCGGCCCGCTCACCAGCAGCCGCGCGACCGGCTCGTAGCGGTCGACATAGACCACTTTGGGATCCTCGGCATCTGCCGGCAGGTTGCGGAATTCGTCGACCAGACGGCGGGTGCGGTCGAGCGCCAGCAACGGATCTGTCCCCTCCTCGAACTCCAGGGTGATTGCCGAGGCGCCCTGGGTCGAGGTCGAGGTCATCTTGCGCAGATCGTCGACGGTGCGCAGCCGTTGCTCCAGCGGATCGGTGATCGCCGTCTCGACATCCTCCGAGCTGCTCCCGCTCCAGACCACCGAGACAGTCACCAGATCCAACTCGAAGTTCGGAAAGAACTGAATATTCATGCGGCTGAGCGCCAGCGCGCCGGTCAACAGCATGATGACCATCAACAGGTTGGCCGCCACTTTGTGGTGCGCGAAAGTGCCCAGCAGGTCGCGCTGTCGCCCGCTCACGGCGACGCCACCGGCGCCACACGCAGCCCGTCGACGGCGTTGGGCAGATGGGTCGCGACCAGCACCTCGCCCGCCCGCAGCCCATCGCTGCGCAGCAGCAGCCACTCCTCGCCGTCATCCCGGACGTAGTTGCCGAGCGGCTCAACCTGTACCCCCTGCAGGCGGCCCTCGACCAGCTTGTAGACCCGGTTGCCGCCGTAGAGCACCTCGTGGGGCACGGCGAAGGCATCGCGTTGCGGCTGCCGTTGCAGATTGAAGCTCAGCACCTGACCGGCGCGCAGCCAGTCGCTGTGCCGCTGCAGCGTGAACAGCGCGTCGGTGCCGCTGGGATCGGCCTCGCCGGCAAGACGTGAAAGCCGCAACTCGATCCGTCCGGCGTCCTGGCCGATGAAACCGCGCAGCGCAAAATCCTCGGCGCCGCTGCGCACCAGCTCGCCCAGGTAGGGCGTCGGAATACGCGCCCGCAACTCCAGCGCAGCGGGGTCGTAGAGCGTCAGCAGCTGCTGGTTGGGCGCCACCTGATTGCCGACCGCGACCTCCACGCTGGCGATGCGCCCGGCATGGGGCGCCTCCACCCGGCTCCGCTCCAGATTGAGCTGCGCGGTCTGCAATCTGGCGCGGGCGCGCTGCACCTTCGCCTCCAGCACCTGTACCCGCGCCGGATGGTCGCTGATGTCCCGCTCCCGGGCGGTAAGCGATAGTGTCTGGCGAGCCAGCTCCTGGCGTGCCAGATCGAGCTCCGAATCCGACCCGAGCTGCTGCTTCTGCAGCCGGTGTGCCCGCTCGAGACTCTGACGCGACAACTGCAGCAGGCGCTGCTCTTGCTGCTGCGCCTCGAGGTCGGCGGCCTGACGGATCTGCTCGCTCTGCAGCTGCGCTTCGTACTCGTCGATCTCCGCCTGCGCCTGCACCACCGCCGGCGCAAAATCGCGCGTATCAAGTTCGAGCAGCAACTGACCGGACGCGACCAGGTCGCCCTCGCGTACCAATACCCGCTTCACCCGCGCTGCGGCCGGCGCCGCAGCCCGGTGCAGATTGGGCGACTCCAAGCGGCCATACAAGGTCAACGTCGGCGCCAGCACACCCGGCTCCACCCGCAGCGTCTCCACGCGCCAGACCCGCTCGCTGACCTGTGCCGGGGCCTGTGCCGGGCGACTCGTCTTCAACCCCAGAAATGCCGCCAAGGCAGCCGTGACGATCAGTATTGGCAATACCACTTTTACCGCTCTTTTCACCTGCGCTCACCCGCATAGCCGACGATAGTGAAGTGGGAGTCCCCCACTATCGATTCAGTTCCGTTACCTGCCTGCCAATCCGCCGCCGGCAGTTACCAGCGCGCCGGAAGAAAGGGAAGTCTAGTCGTCCCGCCCGCTGCGGTACATCCCGACATCGCACGCTGCACCGATGCCGACTCTTTGCCTACCGCTCCGGCCTCACCCGCAGCAGCAGGCGATGTATCAGCATACCGAGGAACAGCGAGGAGATCAGGCCCAGTTCCAGCGACAGCAGCAGCACCCGCGGCCAGGCCTCGCTGAGCAGCGCCGCGACCAGCGTCACGCCGAGCCACAATGCCAGCGTCAACAGCAGACTCCAGCGCATCGCTTGCCGGTAGTTGGAGCGGTAGCAGGCGCCGCAGCCGGGACACCTGAACAGCGGCTGCCGCACCTCTCGCGGCCCGACCGCACCACCGCAGACAGCGCAGCGGAAGTGGTCGATGTTCATCCCGCCATGCCTCCCGATCCGGCAGCCGGGTTCCAACCGCAGGTTCGCCGGCGCAAAGAGGCCACTGCGCCGCCGTTGTGCGGGGCGTGTCTACAGCATGCGGGAGAGGATCCGACAGGTGACAACATTATCGCTTCGGCGCCGCGGTCAAGCGCGACGCTTGAGCAGCCTCGACACGGCCTCCACCAGCACGCCGCCGCGCAGCGGTTTCTCCAGATAGAGAATATCCAGCGCGGCGGCCCGTTCGGTGTCGATTTCGGCGCTGTAACCGCTGATCAGGATCGCCTGCAACCGCGGCGCAAGCGCACGCGCCTGTGCGATCAGCTCCAGCCCGGTCATCCCCGGCATGGTCTGATCGGTAATCAACAGTCCGAACTGCTCCGGCTGTCTCCTGAACAGTTCCAGTGCGGCCCTGCTCTCGGTCGCCACCCTGACCTGAAAGCCGCTGGATTCGAGCGCTTCGCCGAGAAACTCCGCCAGCTGCGGTTCATCGTCCACCACCAGAATCCGCGCCTCGCCGGCCGCGCCCGCCAGCGTCTGCAACTCGCCCACCCCGGGCGACATCGCTGCCGCCGGTTCCTCGCAAGGCGGAAACAGCAGCCGCATGCAACTGCCTTCGCCTGGCGTCGACTCGACCTGAATATGGCCACCGAGATTGTGCAGAATGCCATGCACCACCGACAGCCCCAGCCCCGTGCCCTTGCCCACATCCTTGGAGGTATAGAAGGGATCGAAGATCTTCGGCAGACGCTCGCGTTCGATGCCGCTGCCGCTATCGGAGACCGAGAGTGCGAGCCAGCGCCCCTCCACCGCCCTGCTGCAGGCCGAGCAGTCGCCGCCCGCGTCGAACCACTTCAGCCCGAGACCGATCTCGCCCTTGCCGTCCATCGCATCCCTGGCGTTGACGCCGAGATTGAGCAGCACCTGGCTGAACTGAACCGGATCGATCATCGCCGGCGGCAGCGAGTGATCGATCTCGGTCGAGATATCGATGGTGGTGGGCAGCGTGGCGCGCAGCAGACTCAGGTTCTCTTCCAACAGATGCTGCAGCAGCAGTGGACGGCTGTCATCGGGGTCGCCACGGCTGAATGTCAGCATCTGACTGACCAGCGCCTTGGCCCGCGCCCCGGCCTCCTCGATGCGCTGCAGATGGCTGACCAGCTTGCCTCCACCTTCGTTGAGGCAGCTGCCAAGAGCCAGCTCGGCGTGGCCCAGCATGATGCCGAGTATGTTGTTGAAATCGTGCGCCACGCCACCGGCCAGCTGTCCCAGCGCCTCCATTTTGTGGGATTGCTGCAGCTCCTGTTGCAGTCTCGCCTGTCGTCTCTCGGCCGCTTTACGCTCGGTGATATCCTGCACGAAGCCGCGCAGTTTGACGATCTGCCGCTCGTAGTCGATGACCGGCCTGCCACGGCACTCGATCCAGCGCTGCTGGCCGTCCGGGCGCTTGATGCGATAGTCGACGTGATGCTCCATGCCCTCGGCAAGGCACTGCCGCAGCGAGCCGAGGACCCTGTCGCGATCGGCCGGATCGATCAACCCGGCCAACGTGCCGGGCCCGGCCGGGGTGGACCCGTCGATTCCCAGGATGCGGTAGACCTCCTCCGACCAGAGCGCTATCTCGCCACCCTGCAGCAACTCCCAGTAGCCGAGCTTGGCGTATTCCTGCGCGCTGCGCAGCCGCTCCTGGCTCGCGACCAGCGCCCGCTCGGCTTCCATCTTTTCGCTGACATCCTTAAGGACGACAACGAGCTCGCCGCTTTTCAGCCCGAAAACGTAGCATTCGATCCAGAGGTGAAAATGCTCATTGCGGTACTCTCTGACAGGATGGTGCTGTGCGACACCGCTCGCCGCCACTTGCCGCAGCACCTCGCGCAGCCCCAGCTTGTCGCAGACCGGAAGCGATTGCGACAGGCGGGCGCCGAGCGCCTCCTGTTGCGTCATGCGGATGATACGTTCGGCGGCACGATTGAGCCGGGTGATGCGGAAATCGCTGCCCGCCTCGAGCGCCTCGAAGACGATCACGCCGTCGCTCATGTTCTCGACCAGCTGCCGGTAGAGATCCTGGTCGGGATAGTCCTCCGCGACTTCGGTGGTGTCTGATTGATCCTGGGTTCGCTGATCCGACATTCTCTAGCGGGAGAGCGCCGCAAACGCCGCCGGGCAAGAGCTGAGGCAACACCCGTTTCCAGGCATCGCCGCACACGCCCGCGCTTCTCCCGTCTCCGGTTACCAAGCCTTGTGCAACTATACGGCATTGCCGTTGCAACCGCACAACCGCCACAGCAACGGCAGGCGGTATGCGCGCGGCCTCGCGCCACATCATGTCACGCGTCGACCCGCCTGCAGCCCGCGCCCTGTATCTGGCTGCGCCCACCGCTTTGCGGGATCACCCGGATGCGGGCGGCGATACGTTCCTTGAGCGCGGGGACGTGTGAAATCACCCCGATCAGCTTGCCCTCCTGCCGTAGACCGGCGAGCGTATCGAGCGCAATCTCCAACGCCTCTTCGTCCAGTGTGCCGAACCCTTCGTCCAGAAACAGTGAATCGACCCGCACATTTCGACTCGCCATGCGCGACAGGCCAAGCGCCAGCGAGAGGCTGACGATGAAACTCTCGCCGCCGGAGAGATTGCTGGTCGACCGCACCTCACCCGCCTGGTAATTGTCGATGACGTTGAGCGCCAGCGGTTGCGCCTCGTCGCGCAACAGCAGGTAGCGGTCGGTCATTTTCCGCAGCTGCCGGTTGGCGTGGCCGATCATCGTCTCGAAGGTCAGACCCTGGGCGAAGTTGCGGTATTTCTTGCCATCCCCGGATCCGATCAGCGCGTGCAGTTCGTCCCATCGGCGACACTCTCTCTTCTGCGCCTCGATAGCCGACCGCCTCTCCTCCATGCGCCTTTTCGCCGCCCTGTTGTCACTCAGCTTGTGCTTGAGTCCGGCAATCAACTCGCGCAGCGTCAGCAAGGTCTCTTGGTACTCCTCGAATCGAGGCTCCAGCTCCGCCAGCGATTCGTCTGTGATCTTCCGGGCCCTCTCGTCGGCCAGACGCCTCTGCCGGTCTTTCTGTCGAGCGAGCAGATCCGTTCGACGATCATCCAGCGCCCTGGCCATCGCCGTCAGTGCGGCCTTGCGATCAGAAGCCAGAATGGCTGCCAGGAACTGCGATTCATCGACAAAGCCCGCGGGCGTCAGCCTCGCGGAGAAATCCGATTCCAGCCGTCTCAGATCCGGCTCGCGCTGATCGATGCGTCGCCTCAGAGCGTCGACATGGGCCCTCGCTGTATTCGATTTCTGCTGGAGTTCGTTATGCACTTCTCTGGCCTTGCGTTCGGCAGCTTCCGCTTCCGCAACCGCCTTGCTCATGCGGCGCTCCTCATCATCGGGGCTCTTGTCGCCGTAGAGCGCATTTCGCTCGTGAACCCTTCCGGCAAGTTCCGTTTGCAAACGCTCCAGGCGCTCTGCCTTTTCGGCCAGGGTGGCGCTCTGGGTTTCGATAATCGCATCCAGCCGCTTCACCTCGCTCTCCATGTCGCCAATCCGCTTCTCGATCTCGGCCTTTCTGTTGACCTGTTGCTGCCACGCCCCGCGCCTTGCTCCCAGGGCGTCAAGCAGTGAAGAGATCTCCGTTTCAGGGATCTCCGCAATACCGAGAGGCAGCAGTTTTCTGGAAACAGCCTGCCTGTATTCGGCGAAATCCAAGCGGAGTTTTTCAAGGTTCTTCCGAACCTCGGCAACTCTGTTTTCGGCGACCCTCTTGTCGTTGAGCGCTGCCGACTCCAGCTTTTCGGCCTCCGCCAGTCCGTTGCGCGCCAGGCGCTCGGACTCCTCGAATCTCCCGATGGCGGCTTCCATATCCTCGGCTTTGTCAATCAGGGTGCCCAGCGCGTCTATCCTCTGGTCACTCTCATCGGGGAGGGGGGCACACCCTTGCGCGAAAGGGTGCTCGGTTGCACCGCAAAGCGGGCAGGGCTCGCCCTCTCGCAGTTTTTTCCGATGATCTTCGAGCTCCGCAATTCTGCAAAGGAAGGCCCTTTCACGCAGCAGCATCTCTTTCTCGGCACGGTACTCCCGCAGCAAGCGCTGCCCCAGCAGCAGGCTCAAAGCGTCCCTGCCCTGCCCAAGCGCTTTCGCCGCCGCCTCCAGCTCCAGTCTGCGAATGTCCGATTGCCGCTTGCAGTCGGCGACTGAACTGCTCGCCTGCTCCAGGGCCTGGGTGGCCATCTCCCGCTCGGTCTCCTGCCGAAAAATCTCCTTCTGCCTGGAGAGCAGGCTCTTCAACTGCTCCTCGACACCGGCCAGGCCGCCGATCAGCCACTCATCCCCTGCATGCTGTTGCAGGTAGCCGTAAACCAGCCCCAGTGCCTGTCGGGACTCGGCAAGTTTCTCCTGCGCCTCGAAACGAGCCTTTTTTTCCGCATCGATCCTGGCCGCATCCCGCTCGCAGAGATCTTCACCCTCGGCAACAGCCCTCTTTTGATCGGCGAGTTGCTGATCGAGTGAGCGGATTTTCAGCAGCAGGGGCGCGACAGCTTTCAGCTCATCCTTGACTCCAAAGGTGCGTTGCTCGGTCGCTTTCAGCTTGCCGGCCTGTTCCCTGGCGGATGCCTCGAGACCTGGAAGAGCCTCCTCTACCGCCTTGAGACCCGCCTTGTCGGCTGCCTGCTGATCGCGGGTCGCGGCGAGCGTTGCGTAGGCACCGTCCAGGGAGGCTGCGCGCAAAGCGCGGGCGAGCTTCTCGCGATCGGCCTGGAATGCCTCGATATCGTTTTGCAGGCTGCTTGCCTCGTCGTCCAGACTGGCGATCTCCCGCTCCAGGCCGGCAACGGTGGTGAGCCAGGCAATGGCCCTCCCGATGTCGGCCGAGCCGGTGGCCAGCTTCACCTCTTCCTGTTGCGCGGCAGCGAGTGCCTGTCTGGTCGCCTGCTCCTGTTCCGGGTCGAGGATGACGATTCCCGCCGTTTCAGCCTGGAGCAGGTTCAGCTTGTCGCGCTCCTCGCGCTGGCGTTCATGCACCCGTATGGAGATGCGGCTGTAGATTGCGGTGCCGGTGATCTGTTCCAGGATCGGCGCCCGCTCGTCCGGTGCCGCCTGCAGAAATGCGGCGAAGCCGCCCTGGGCCAGCAGCATGGAGCGGGTGAAGCGGTCGAAATCCATGCCGGTCGCCTGCTCGATGCGCGCCGCCACGCCCTTGATGTTCGACTCGAGAATCTCGCCGGAGTCGGCATCGGCGATCTCATGCTTCTGAAGCTGCAACTCGCCATCCGCTTTTCTGCGCGCCCGGTGCTGGCTCCAGTGGCAGCGGTAGCGTCCGGCCTGGGTTTCGAAGGTCACCTCGGCAAAGCATTCGCCGGTCTGACGGGAGATGATCTCGTTGCCGCTCTTGCCGATCCGGCTGAGGCGCGGCGTGCGCCCGTAGAGGGCGAGGCAGATGGCATCGAGGATGGTACTCTTGCCCGCGCCGGTGGGGCCGGTGATGGCGAAGATTCCATCAGCGCTGAATACGGGGTGGGTCAGGTCGATCTCCCATTCGCCGACCAGCGAGTTCAGATTGCGGAAGCGTATCTGCAATACTCTCATCGCCGGCCTCGCTACTCCGCCCGCCGGTCATCTTCGTCGAGCGACCCGAGCGTCTCCCGGTAGCTCTGCAGCAGCTGCGGCCGCTGCGCTTCAGGCACCTCATGCGCGCTGAGGCAGCGTTCGAAGACATCCTCGACATCGAGCTCTTCGAGCAGCTCCCGCGCATGCATCCGATCCAGCAGGCGCTCGACGACGCGATCGTTCCTGATCCGCAGAATCTCCATGCGCGTACCCGAGACCGCCTCCTCCAGGCGTTGGCGCAGATCGCCGACGATCTCCTCGCCCCGATAGACGATTTCGAGCCAGGCACGCGAATCGACGGCCGCCAGCTCGCGGATGCGGCCGGAGATGGCCGCCCAGTCTCCGCCGATGCGCTCGAGCTGCTGGAACAGTGGCACATCGACGAGTTCCACCGTCGCCGCCACGCTGCCGCTGCCGTGCAGATCGACCAGGCAGACGCTCTTGCGCTGGCCCGCCTCGCCGAAGCCCATCGGCAGCGGGGAGCCGCTGTAACGGAGGGTCTCACGATCCTGCACCCGCTGCGGAACGTGCAGGTGTCCGAGCGCGAGATAATCAAAGCTGGTCGGAAAGATCGCCGCCGTCACGTGCGCCAGCGAACCGACGTAGAGCTCGCGCACGCCATCGCCGTCGACCGTCTCGCCACCGGCGGTGAACAGATGCCCCATGCCGACGATGGGGATGCCGCCACCGAGTCGCTCGCGTTCGCGCTCTGCCACGGCGGCCACGGCGGCGTAGTGTTCGCGGATGCCGGCGACCAGCTTCAGCTCCTTGTCGACGATGCTTTCCCCCGCTTCCACCACGCGGATATCCCGGTCGCGAAGGTAGGGCACGGCGCAGACGATCAGCTCCGGCGCGCCCTGCGCGTCGCGCAGCAGCAGAACCTCCTGCTCCGGCGATGCCTTGCTGCCACCCACCAGGTGCACATCGAGCACTCTGAGCAGTTCGCCGGGAGCGTCGAGAAAGGAGGGCGAGTCGTGGTTGCCGGCAACGATGACGACGTGCCGACAGGAGGATTCGGCGACCTGCAGCAGAAAGCGGTAGTAGAGCGCCTGCGCGCGGTTGCTCGGCGTGCTGGAATCGAAGATATCCCCTGCGACCAGCAGCGCATCGACCGCGCGCTGCTCGATCGTCTCCGCCAGCCACTGCAGAAACGCCTCGAACTCCCGGTAACGCTTCCTGCCGTAGAGCGCGCGGCCGAGGTGCCAATCTGAGGTGTGGAGGATTTTCATCGGCCTGGTGCGTGGTATGCGTCTGTCTCGAACGGCTCGGGCGTCGAACGGTCGAGATTACCACACGCCGGTATCGAGATTTCCGATGCGGATCGGAAACGGAAAAAAGCCACCGCCTCAGCGCAGGCCGAAGCGGTGGCCTTGGTACCACCCGTGCAACCGCTGAACCGCTGCGAGCACGGTTCAGCGACGGACCGGCAGGATCAACCGAGATCGAAGCGGTCGGCGTTCATCACCTTGCTCCAGGCGGCGACGAAGTCGTGAACGAACTTCTCCCGGTTGTCATCCTGGGCGTAGACCTCGGCGTAGGCGCGCAGGATCGAGTTGGAGCCGAACACCAGGTCGACCCGGGTCGCGCTCCACTTGACCGTTCCGCTGTCGCGGTCGCGGATCTCGTAGAGGTTCTCGCCGACCGGCTTCCAGCTGTTGCCCATGTCGGTCAGGTTGACGAAGAAGTCGTTGGTCAACTGGCCCACGTGCTCGGTGAACACACCGTGCGCGCTACCACCGTGATTGGTGCCGAGCACACGCATGCCGCCCACCAGCACGGTCATCTCGGGCGCGGTGAGTCCCATCAGTTGGGTGCGGTCGAGCATCATCTCTTCCGGGCTGACCACATAACTCTTTTTTACCCAGTTGCGGTAGCCGTCGTGGATCGGCTCGAGCACTTCAAACGAGACCGGATCGGTCTGCTCGGCGGTCGCGTCGCCACGGCCCGGCGAGAAAGGCACGCTGACATCGACACCGGCCGCGTTCGCTGCCTGCTCGACGCCGACGTTGCCGGCCAATACGATCACGTCAGCCACACTCGCGCCGCTTTCGGCGGCGATCCCTTCGAGCACGCCCAGCACGCGTGCCAGCCGCTCGGGTTCGTTGCCCTCCCACTCCCGCTGCGGGGCCAGGCGGATGCGCGCGCCGTTGGCGCCGCCGCGCTTGTCCGAACCGCGGAAGGTACGGGCGCTGTCCCAGGCGGTGGCGACCATCTCGCCGATGCCGAGGCCGCTGGCGGCGATCTTCTCCTTGACCGCATCGATGTCGTAGTCGCTGCTGCCAGTCGGCACCGGATCCTGCCACAGCAGATCCTCGCCCGGTACGTCGGGACCGATATAGCGCGCCCTGGGTCCCATGTCGCGATGGGTCAGCTTGAACCAGGCGCGGGCGAAGACTTCGGAGAAGTAGGCCGGATCCTTATGGAAACGCTCGGATATCCTGCGGTACTCAGGATCCATCTTCATCGCCATGTCGGCGTCGGTCATGATCGGATTCTGGCGCAGCGTCGGCACCTCCGCATCGATCGGCTTGTCGGCCTCCTCGATCGTCACCGGCTCCCACTGCCAGGCACCGGCCGGGCTCTTCTTCAGCTCCCAATCGTGGTTCAGCAGCATGTCGAAATAGCCGTTGTCCCAACGCGTCGGATGGGTGGTCCAGGCACCTTCGATACCGCTGGTGACCGCGTCATGGCCGATGCCGCGGCTTTTACGGTTGTTCCAACCCAGCCCCTGCTCCTCGATGCCGGCCCCTTCGGGCTCGGCGCCGAGCTGCGCTGCGTCGCCGTTGCCGTGCGCCTTACCCACGGTGTGGCCGCCGGCGGTCAGCGCTACGGTCTCCTCGTCGTTCATCGCCATGCGCTCGAAGGTGACGCGCACGTCGCGCGCGGTCTTCAGCGGATCTGGCTTGCCGTCGACCCCTTCGGGGTTCACGTAGATCAGCCCCATCATCACCGCGGCCAGCGGGTTTTCCAGGTCGCGCTCGCCCGAGTAGCGGCTGCCCTCGCTGCCGCTCGGCGCCAGCCACTCCTTCTCCGAACCCCAGTAGGTATCCTTTTCCGGGTGCCAGATATCCTCGCGGCCGAAGCCGAAGCCAAAGGTCTTCAGCCCCATCGACTGGTAGGCGATGGTACCGGCGTAGGCGATCAGATCGGCCCAGCTGAGCTTGTTGCCGTACTTTTTCTTGATCGGCCAGAGCAGGCGCCGCGCCTTGTCGAGGT
>JAGRGU010000002.1:0-4905 GCA_020445335.1 Gammaproteobacteria bacterium | reverse complement strand
GGTTGCCGGTGCCGGCGCCACCGCGACCGTCGGCGGTGCGGTAGGTGCCGGCCGCGTGCCAGGTCATGCGGATCATCAGACCGCCATAGTGACCCCAGTCCGCCGGCCACCAGTCCTGGTTGTCGGTCATCAGTTCGGTCAGGTCCCGCTTCAGCGCGGCGAAATCGAGCTTCCGCACCTCCTCGCGATAGTTGAATGCGGCCCCCATCGGGTCGCTCTTGCTATCGTGCTGGTGCAGGATGTCGAGGTTCAGGTTCTTCGGCCACCATTCGGTGACCGACGCGCCGCCGGTGGTGAGGGCGCCGTGCATTACCGGGCATTTCGCTTCAGACATTTCGCATCTCCTCTGTTTGCGACGAGGTTCGTGGGTTGTGTCTGAATTTATAGCGCGCCTGCTTTAATTAATCCAATTGATTAATATTAATCTGTCGATAGTTATTATCTATTTTTTGGCGATTCGCGAACGATACTACGGTAACGCGCCAGCGCGCGCTCGCGACTCGTCTTCAGATCGTCGATCGGAGGCAAAGGCGGGCGCTCACCGATCCAGCAGCTGCGATAGGCGCCCTCCGGATCGAACTTTGCCGCTTGCGTGTCGGGGTTGAAAATACGGAAATAGGGCGCCGCATCCGTGCCACACCCTGCCACCCATTGCCAACCGAGCGTGTTGCTGGCCCGATCCGCGTCCACCAGGGTCTGCTCGAACCAGCGCGCCCCTTCACGCCAGTGGATGCCGAGATTCTTGGTGAGAAAGGAGGCGACCAGCATGCGCACGCGGTTGTGCATCCAGCCGCTCTGCCAGAGCTGGCGCATGCCGGCGTCCACCAGCGCGATTCCGGTCTCGCCGCGCTGCCAGGCGCGCAACTTTTCATCGCCTGGATCCGGCTCCCAGGCGGCCGGATCGTCGAACCGTGGATTCATCGAACGCAAGCGGGTGTGCGGGAAGGCGCACAGCACGTGTCGTGCGAACTCGCGCCAGCCGATCTCCGCCAGGAAGCGGCGCATCGAAGTAAGGGTCTTGTCATCGGTTTCGTGCGTCAATCGCTGATCCACGCTGGTGTAGACGCGCGCGGCCGACAACTCGCCGAAGTGCAGCGCCGGCGACAGCCGGCTGGTGCGGTCGGCAGCGGGCAGATCGCGCTGCCGCTCATACTCCGCGAGATCCCCTTCGACGAAACGGGTCAGTCGCTCGAGTGCCGCCGCTTCGCCGGGCTGCCAATGCGCCTGCAGCTTCTTGTGCCAGGGGTGCGGGGGGAGCAGCCCCAATCCTTCCACCTCCATGGTGGAGAAAGGCAGCGCCGTAGCGACCGGTCGCGGCACGGCTGACAGACGCCCCGCCGGGATCACGCCATGCAGACGATCGTTAAGCCGGCGCCAGAACGGCGTGAACACTCTGTAGACGCTGCCGTCATCCTTGAGCGCCTCCTCCGGCATCACCAGGCAGTCGTCTTCGAACCGCTGGCAGCTGACTCCCGCCCGCCGCAGCAATTCGGTCAGGCGTCGGTCGCTATCCTCCTGCTGCGGGTCGATCAGCCGGTTCCAGAACAGCCGTTCGATTCCACGCTCGGCGCAGAGTGATGGCAGCAGCGCCTCCGCCCGACCGCGCAGCAGTCTCAGCGGGATGCCGACGGCCGCCAGCGCCCGCTGCAGTGCCAGCAGGCTGTGGTGCAGATACCAGCGCGCGGCGGCGCCCTCGGCAAGCGCTGCGTTCTGCTCCGTGGGATAGATGAAAACGGCCTCCACGGGCAGACCACCTGCCAACGCAGCGCTCAGCGCCGGGTTGTCCTGCAGCCGCAGATCGCGGCGCAGCCAGACGAGTGCGCGCATCAGTCGCCACCCTGGCCTGATGCAGCACCGAGCGGCGCCAGGTGCGAGCCCAGCAGCCGCAATGCCACCGTTATGCGCGAGCCCAGGCGCACGCCGCCGGCCCCTTCGAATATCTCCAGCGGCCGGTCGCTGCAGGGCCCGCCCAAAAACAACGGCACATCGAGCAGACCCGCCAGCGCCGCCAGTTCGGTCTCCATCTCGAAAGCGATCGCGTCGCGTGCGGAGAGCACCACCGCGCGCGCGGCAAACCGCTCGAGAACCAACGGCACCTGATCGAGCGGCAGATCGCCCCCGAGGAAGAGCGCCCGGTAGCCGCGGTTCAGCGCCGACAGGGCGAACAGCAGCAGGCCGACATCGTGGCGCGTGCCCGGCAGGCCGGCGCAGAGGATGCGCGCGCCGCGCGCCTGCCCCTGGGCGTGATGGAAGCGCGCGCCGAGACGGTTGCGCACCCAGGCGGTGTAGAAATGCTCCTCGGCTATTCCCGCCTCGCGCCGCTGCCAGCGGTTGCCCAGTTCCAGCAATGTCGGCTCGATCAGGCGCTCGGTCACCAGCTCCAGCGGGTGGAGCGAGGAGGCGTCGTTGAAGACCGCTTCCAGGCGCTCGCTGCTGAAATCCTCGATCGCGCGCAGCGTGGCGGCCAGGTACTCCTTCCAGACGCCGAACTGGCCGAACTCCGTCTCCTCCGGGAGCGCCTCAGCAGGCGCCGCCTGCAGGCGCCTGGCAATCGCGGAGATCGCGTGCCCCTCGCGCATCAGCGTGAGGATGCGCTGCACCAGCTGTTCGTCGCTGTCGCTGTAGAGCCTGTGTCCCTTGGGCGTTCGCTGCGGCCTCAGCAGCCCGTAGCGCCGCTCCCAGGCACGCAGCGTCGAGGCGCCCACGCCTGTCTTCTCTGACAGCGTGCGTATCGGAAACAGGTCGTCTGCAACGGCAACATCCATCGCGAGCCTCTCTTCGATCGGCTTTGATTGAGACATCTGATCTCCTTTGCGTCTCCGACGGCAAGCCCCCGGATCCACCACGATTCCGTGCTGGCCACGCAGGTTTCAAAGAGGCTGGAGCCGCGCCTGGGAATGGGCCTGAATTATGCGATTGTTGAGATTGTTTGTACAGTTTTTATTGTTTTGTATAAATTATTTGTCTAGTATTGTTCCAGGCTGCCAGATAGTGATGCGTCAAATCCAGCAGCGGCGGCGAAACCGCACCGGAGGCGAGAGCAACCGGCACAAACCGAACAGAGGCGACGCGATGGCACAGGCCATCGTCAATAGCGAGGGAGCGAGACCAGCATGCAGAGAGCCGAACAGCACAAACCCCGGATCGCCGTCAGCGCCTGTCTGCTGGGACAGCCGGTGCGCTTCGACGGCGGACACAAACGCGATCGCTTCGTTACCGATCAGCTCAGCCGCCTAGTGGAGTTCCAGCCCGTCTGTCCGGAGATGGAAGCCGGACTTGGCGTACCCCGGCCGACGATACAGCTGCGCCGTATCGCCGGGCAGGTGCGCCTGGTGCAGTCTAACGACGCTTCGGTCGACCTCACCGAGCGGATGACCGGGATCGCGGTTGCCCGTGCGCGCCAGCTCAATGGGCGCGTCAGCGGTCTTATCGTGCAGAAGAAGTCCCCTTCGTGCGGTATGGAGCGTGTGCCGGTCAGCAACGGTCCTGGCAAGCCCTCCGAGCGCAACGGCGTCGGCCTGTTCGTGCAGCACTTCAGCCGGCACGCGCCGCTGATTCCGATCGAGGAGGAGGGACGGCTCAACGACCCCCTGCTGCGTGAAAACTTTCTCGAACGGGTCTACTCGCTGGACCGCTGGTACCGGCTCGAGCCCGACGACCTCAGGGGCTTCATCGAATTTCATGCGCAACACAAACTGCTGCTGATGGCGCGCGGCAGCGAAGCCTACCGGCGTCTCGGTCGGATCGTCGCCGGGGTGGAGAGGAGAACGCTGGCGGAGAGACGGCACTGCTACATCGAGCTGTTCATGCAGACTTTGAAGAGCCGCGTCACGCGCGGTCATCACTACAACGTGCTGCAGCACATCATGGGCTATTTCAAGCGTCACCTCAGCGCGGAGGACAAGCGCGAACTTGTACAACTTTTTGACGACTACAAGGCAGCCCTGGTCCCGCTCGCCACGCCGGTGATGTTGATCAGTCATCATCTGCGTAAGCACCCGGACGCCTATCTGGAGAGCCAGCACTACCTCAAGCCCTACCCCGACGCGCTGGCGTTGCGCGCGGTGGTGTGAGCTGACGCTCCTTCGCTACCCGCTTTGGCGAGAAAGAGGAAGCACAACAGAGCGGTTGCGGGCGCACTGAGCGCGCCGCCTGTATGACCACGAGTAAACCTTCGGGCAGCACAGCGAGCGTCTGTATAGCGTTGCAGCAATTTCCGTATCGCTTTATTGAGTATAAACCCCGCCAGGGCGAACCATAGCGGGGTTCTTGTGGGCTTCGGATTTCTGCTATGCGACCTTGTTACTGCGATGCCGCCTGTAGCCGATGCCGGCAAGGCCGAGGCCCATCAATGCAAGGGTGGCAGGTTCAGGAACAGGAACTGCCGCTATCGAAAGATTATCCAAGGAGAACTGCTCATTTGCGGTACCAGTTTGACTGAATACCACACCGGAAAACGCGTTGGTAGATACGAAACCTAGAAACCCTGTCCCACTTCCACCAAGCTCATTTCCGAAGCTGATTAGTGTCCCATCAATTGTAACCTCAAGAATCGAGTTGGTTGCAGTACTGACCCAGTCAGCACCAAAACCGATGATGGGTCCAAGAAAGTCGAACGCTGGGAAACCGGTATCCAAGCCCGATTCGTCGGTTTCGAGGTCCAAATCTGTGCCAGTTAGTGCTCCATTTCCAGGGTCACCGGAAATTATTACATCGATTAAACCAACGTTATTGGTTCCTGTTGATAGAGCACCTGGTGTCAGGCCATCGAAGTCTTCCGTCACAAACGATCCGACTGCTGCTTCCCATGAAGTTCGGTCAGTATAGGTAGTTACAGTCGAAAACGCAGGACCGGTCGATAAAGCCAATGCGCCTGCTAAGGAGCCTCTGAACAAGCCCCCTACA
>JAGRGU010000109.1 GCA_020445335.1 Gammaproteobacteria bacterium | reverse complement strand
CGCGAGGATCTGCTGTTCGACATGGCGCGCCACGTCGACTCCGCTGTACACCAGTTCGAAGAGTGGGGCATGCCGATCATGCGCAACCCCAAGACCGGCTCCTACCTCCGTGAAGGACGTTGGCAGATCATGATTCACGGCGAATCCTACAAGCCGCTGGTCGCCGAAGCCGCCAAGAAGTCCGCGGACAAGGTCTTCAACCGCATCTGCGTCACCCACCTGCTGATGGACGACGCCAGAGAGAACCGCGTTGCCGGCGCCGTCGGCTTCAACGTGCGTACCGGTGACTACCACGTCTTCAAGTCCAAGACCGTTATCGTCGGTGCCGGTGGTGCCTCCAACATATTCAAGCCGCGCTCCGTCGGCGAGGGCGCCGGCCGCGTCTGGTACGCGCCCTGGTCCTCCGGCTCGGCCTACGGCCTGATGATCGGCGCGGGCGCCAAGATGACGCAGATGGAGAACCGCATCGTGCTGGCTCGCTTCAAGGACGGTTACGGCCCGGTCGGCGCCTACTTCCTGCACCTGAAGACCTACACCCAGAACTGCGACGGCGAAGAGTACGAGTCGAAGTGGTTCCCGGCGCTCGAGAAGATGGTCGGCAAAGCTTATCTGGATACTGAAGCGTCGCACGTCTCGCACCGCCCGATCCCGACCTGCCTGCGCAACCATGCGTTCATCCAGGAGGTCGCTTCCGGCAAGGGCCCGATCCACATGGTGACCATGGAGGCCTTCCAGGATCCGCATCTCGAAGAGATCGGCTGGCACAACTTCCTCGGCATGACCGTCGGTCAGGCTGTACTCTGGGCCGCCACCGACGTCAACCCGAAGCACGAGAACCCGGAACTGACCACCTCCGAGCCGTATGTCATGGGTTCCCACGCGACCGGTTGCGGCGCCTGGTGCTCGGGTCCGGAAGATATTTCGCCTCCGGAGTATTTCTGGGGTTACAACCGCATGACCACCGTCGAAGGCCTGTTCGGCGCCGGTGACGCGGTTGGCGGCACGCCGCACGCCTTCTCCTCCGGCTCCTTCACCGAGGGTCGACTGGCCGCCAAGGCCGCCTGCAAGTACATCGACGACGGCAAGGCCGAAGGCATCCGTGTCTCCCAGGAGCAGATCGATCGCCGCAAGGAAGAGATCTTCAAGCCGATGGAGCACTACAAGATCTACCGCAACGAGATCGTTGCCGGTTCGGTCAACCCCAACTACATCAACCCGCGTCAGGGTCTCGACCGCCTGCAGAAGCTGATGGACGAGTACGCCGGCGGCGTGACGGTGCAGTACATGACCAACGAGAAGCTGCTCCACATCGGTCTGAAGAAGATGAAGACCCTGGAAGAGGATCTCGAGAAGGTCGCTGCCGAAAACGTCCACGAGCTGCTGCGCGCGTGGGAGCTGAAGCATCGTCATCTCGCTTCCGAGGCGGTCATCCATCACACCCTGTTCCGCAAGGAGACCCGCTGGCCCGGGTACTACTATCGCGGTGACGCGATGATGGTCGACGATGAGAACTGGCATGTACTGACCGTCTCCCGTCGTGACCCGAAGACCGGCGAGTACACGATGGAGAAAGCACCTCTGTATCACCTGGTCGGTGATATCGAGGACAAGGCTCTGGCTGAACTGAAAGCCAAAGAGACCAGCTGAGAGTAGCACCAGCGGACAGGAGCTCCTTCGGGACTCCTGTCCTGCTTCAAGGAGGCCAATGCTTTTGTTGGCCTCTTTTTATTTGTAAGCTGGCGTCTTCGTGGCGCCAAACCCGAGTCGGCGGCAGCGGCATCGGGTGCAGACTGTCTGCTATCCCTTCGGAATTGAGGGCTGCCACCGCATTTTTTGTTACCCTGAGTTTTCCGACCCTTCCAATCAAGAGCGGCAGATGAACATTATCGACAAGACAGACGAAGAGCTTCTGGAGATCGGCATTCCATGGTGGGAGGATCTGATCAAGTTTTCCAACAAGGGTCAGTACGGGAAATTCATCCGCAACTTCTCCTACGATCTTCTGCTCGGTCTGAACGAAGTGGAGTTGGGCAAACAGTTCTCCCGCAGCGAACTGACCCGCAGCCTCGACACCAACTACGATTTCCTCGGCTTCATCCGGCGCGGCGAGCACGTCTCCTTCCTGTTCCGCGTGCGCAGCACCAAGAAAGCGGGCGAATGGCTGGGACGGATGGTGATCGGCTACGAGCGGGGCGAAGTCAAGATTTTCGCCGCGTCGATATTCTGAATCGCCATGAGTGAAACCGTTCAAGAGAACAAGCTCGTCGAGCTGACCTACAAGGTTCTCGACGAAAAGAGCGGCCAGGTGCTCTCCACCGTCGAGTTTCCGCTGAGTTACGTGCATGGCGCGGACAAAGTGCTGGCGCCGATGGTCAGCGCCGAGCTCGAAGGCAGATCGGCCGGCGAGACGATCGAAGTGAGGATCGACGGCAACCAGATCTACGGGCCGCGCGACGAAGGCCTGGTCTTTACGGACCGCCTGGAGAACGTACCGGAAGCCTACCGCGAAGTCGGCACCAAAATCCTGATGGAGAACGAAAAGGGCGAGCCCAGGGAGTTCATCGTCACGCGGATGGATGAGAAGACGCTGACGGTCGACGGCAACAACCCGCTCTGCGGCAGGGATCTCGTCTTCACGCTGGAGATTCTCTCAATCAGGGATGCCACCGAGGAGGAGATCGAAGCGGGTACCAAGATCGTCAGCGGGCCGGATATCAAGGGCGAGAAGATCGTTCCGATCTAGCACATCACCAGCTGAACGGATCGTCGGCCAGTATGATGCCGACGTAGGGCGCGTAGGTAAGCACGGCCCCCTGCCTTGACCCGAGCGCGTTGAACGCGTCCATCGCCTGCGTAACCAGCGTCTCGCTTTGCGGGTCTGCCTCAAGCGCCTCCAGCGCCGCGATCAGGGGCTCGATATCCCTGTCGTCGAGGTACTCACGAAGCAGCTGAATCGACTCGCCGATACGCACCGCATCTAGATTTTTGTTCGCCGTCGGTTGCCTCGCGGCGGCGTCGAACGGCGCCGGCTCCTCGAACAGCATGGTAGCGGCTGCCTCCTTCTGGGCTGCGGGCCGCAGTCCGGCAAAGGCGTGAAATTCGTCGCGAGCCCGCTGCTTCAGGGTGCCGACGAAGGCGTTGAACGCCTCTGTATCGGGTTTTCCCAGCAGCAGCGACAGCAACGGCTCGCCGTTGACGCGGCTGTTGAACTCCAGACTCCCCTCGCCGATGACCGGCTCCGGATCGAGTACGGTCAGCATCACCCGCAACCGCTCCTCCCGCCCGAACGGCGCCTTGATCCGCACGTCGACGTAGTCGTCGACCAGTTCGAACTCCCGGGATCCCTTGAAGAGATGCTTTTGAATCAGCCTGGTGGTCATATTAGGTGAGCGCGATGTCTACTTGCCGAAGGCCTGATTCATGACGCTGGCGACAAACTCGTGCATGAAAGAGTTTTCACCGCAGTGGATGATCCGCTCGCGTCCGTCCGCAAAGGCGAGAAACGGATGCGCCTCGAGGCCGTCGCTTTCGATCAGCGAGTTGTCGTCGATAGTGCTGGCGACGCTGAAGGCGATCTCGCCGGTCGTCTCCCGCAGCTGGTCGCCGCTGAGCCCCGCCTGCAGCAGTTTCAGCCTGATCTGCTCGATAAGCTCACGCACCAGAACCTGCTGCAGCTGTTCAAATCTTTCGATGTCGACACTCTCTTCCATTCCGCTTATCCGTCTGCCTGTTTAACCAGTGCCGGATTATACCGCTTATGCCATAGCCACTTCAGCAATCCGACCACCGTGGTGGCAAAGCCGGCACCTTTCGATGCCGCGGGCGCCTCGACGAAGAAACAGAGCCGACAGCGTTCGCGACGTTGCGACATCCAATCCTGTTTATAGGCGTCGTTGCCGGTCAGAAAATCGATCTCCTCGACGCCGTCGTGATCGATCACCCGCTCCATCAGATGCGCGATCAGAATCGAGCCGGGCGAGTAACGCCGCCACGCCTGATCGTAAGAGAGTTTGAAAATGCTGGCCGTGCCGTGCGCCACGAACCAGAACTGCGCGGCGGCGGGCCTCTCTCCCGCGTAGAGAACAGCGAGGCGCAGCCATCCCTGCCGCGACAGCTTGCCCGCAAGACCCCTGACAAACGGCTCGAACTGCTCGTCGGCCTTCCAGCTGGCCGAGTGGACCGCGGCGAATTCCGCCAGTCCCTGCTGCAGATCGCGATCACCAAACAGGTGGATGCGGCAACCCTGCTCACGTTCGAGTTTGCGTCTTTTGCGCGCGATGGTGTTGCGCACCCGGCCCGGACGCGCCGCCATGTAGTCGGTGAAGCTCCCCCCATCCACGCGGTGGTACCAGTTGTAGAAGCGGAAATGGCGTTGACACGAGAAACCCGCCTGTACCATCGCCTGCTGCAGGCGTTGCAGGTTGGGATCGTCATCGGCGACCGGATCGAGTTGCAGGAAGCGCACCGGCAGCTGTCGCAGCCCCCTTGCCAGGCAGGCGAGGGCCTCCGTCTGCAGGCGCTCGGCGAGCAGCGGGCCGTAGAGCGAGGTGTAGAGATGTGTCAGGGAGTGATAGTGCCCACCCTCTCCCACCGACAACGGCAACAGCGCCAGCAACTCCTCCGCATCGAGCACGCACGCCAGCAGCAGACGCCTGCCCTCCTCCAGCCCGTTGGCGATCAGATTCTCGAACCAGGGCTTGGAGAGGAAAAGAGTATCCCGCGCGGCCCGCTGCAGCAGTCGCTCGGCGCTTGGTGGCAGTTGCTCCCAGGCCGGGTAGCAGACAAACTCCATCGCCGGGGTCAGTTGACGGTTTTGTCGCTCTCCCCGGCGGCGACCGTGGACATCTCGATCAGCTCCGAGACTTCCAACGCGCCCTTGATCTCGAGAAACGGGCAGGACTGCGCGGCGGCGACCGCCTCCTCCATGGAGTCCATGCTGATGATGCTGAGCCCGGACATGGCGGTTATGCTTCCTGGCGACGCGCTGCCGTCGGACTGCACCGTATGCGTATCCTTGAACGGAATCGCGGGACTGACCACGGCCTTTCCGAGAGAGTTCAACCACTGCTGATACTTGGCAAAGTGCCTTTGTCCCTCTTCAGGGCTGGAGGGATACTCACCCCCCAGATAGACGAAAATATACTGCGGCATATCGAAGGCTTCCGCTGAATTCGAAGAAACTGACTGGAGTCCAGATTCTAAAGAAAAATGCAGCCAAAATCAGGGATAAGTTGCGTAAATAGCATGACAAAAAATTAGAATCCGATGATGCCGGTTGCTCTCTGGCTAGCCATCTGCAGCTGCTATATAATCCAGGGCCATCCAGCAGGAAACTTCAGCACGCAGAGAGTTTTCAACTACAACCAAACAGGTGAAATATGAGCGGACACCCCACTACCAGACCCAAAGTTCCCGAAGGCAAGTCGCGTTTTCTGACGACCCGTCAGAAAGAGCCGAACGAGAAAGGTTTCGTCGGTTACGACACCATTTGGGAGTCGTTCCAGAAGGTCGCCGAGTACACCACCCCCAAGCGTCCGTAAAACTCCTCCGGCCTGTCGGCACGCTGTGCAACCTGCCGACAGGCTGACGGCCACCTTTTCTGCGTTGCAGCATATACCTGCGGCCGACCCTCCATAAGCCTCCCGCCAGCCGCGCATTTTCTCCCGAAACACCCGACCGGGGAAGTCCCTACCCCAAGAACAACCAATGAACGACCTGGCCCGATCTATCCTGGCCGATTCCCGAGCGGTGTCCGGCATGGCAAATGCACATCGGTCGTAATCAGATCTCCGCCATGGACCCGCCGGCGATCTCTGCCAGACCCGGCACACTCCGCTACGCCGGAGAGGCTCAGCGGCCATTCGAACGAAGTTTGCGGCCGCTTCGATTATTGCCGAAGAGCATGAGGATAGGAATTTCATCCCTCATCGTGATAAATTGTCGCCAGAATCCATAAAGCGGTTTTATAGTTTGATATTCGCTTTGGCCGAAAGCAGCGTAGCGGCCAGGCTTCGACCTAACAAGAGGCGGCAGAATGCCCATCAAGCAGGAGCTTCTCGACCAACTTCACGAGAAAACCAGCGAGGCGCAGCTCGGTGGCGGCGAGGAGAAGATCGCCAAACGCCACGCCAAGGGATTGTTGACGGCGCGTGAGCGCCTGCTCGCCCTCTACACACCGAACACATTTCAGGAGTTCGGACTCCACGCCCAGCACGACTCGCGCCATTTCGGCATGGAGCGCAAACGGCTGCCGGGCGACGGCGTGGTCACCGGCGTCGGCTTCGTCGATGGCCGACCGGTGGTCGGCATCAGTCAGGACTTCACCGTGGCCGGCGGTTCACTCGGCCGCGTCCATGCGCAGAAGATGTGCGACGTGATGGACCATGCGGCGCGCGGCGGCATGCCGCTGGTCGCGTTCAACGACTCCGGCGGCGCGCGCATCCAGGAGGGGGTCAATTCGTTGTCGGGATACGGCCAGGTCTTCTACCACAATGTGCAGCTCTCCGGACTGGTGCCGCAGATCGCGGTGATCGCCGGAAACTGCGCCGGCGGCGCCTCATACTCGCCGGCGCTGATGGATTTCATCATCATGACCCGCGAGAACGCGAACATGTTCATCTGCGGACCGGAGGTGATCCGTGCGGTCACCGGTCAGCAGTGCAGCATGGAGGAGATCGGCTCGCCGCAGGCGCACATGAACATCTCCGGCAACATCCACTTCATCGCCGAAGATGACGTCGACGCGGTGCGCATCGTCTCCGAACTCTTGTCCTACCTCCCCTCCAACAACATGATGGATCCGCCGCACGATCTGGAGTCGGAGTTGACGTTGTCGCACGATCCGGTGCTCAACGACCTGCTGCCCGAGGACCCCAAGCACGCCTTCGACGTGCGCAAGGTGATCCGGCAGCTCAGCGACCGCCAGCGTTATCTCGAGATCCAGAAGGATTTCGCGCCCAATATCGTCATCGCCCTCGGCCGTATCAGTGGTGTGGTGGTCGGTTACATCGCCAATCAGCCGATGGTGAAGGCCGGTGCGCTGGATATCGACGCCGCCGACAAAGCGGCCCGTTTCATCCGCTTCTGCAACTGCTTCAACATTCCGATCGTGACGCTGGTCGACGTGCCCGGCTTTCTGCCCGGCGTGCAGCAGGAACAGGGCGGCATCATCCGCCATGGCGCCAAGATGCTGTTCGCCTACGGCGCGGCAACGGTGCCCAAGGTCACCATCATCATGCGCAAGGCCTACGGCGGTGCCTACCTGGCGATGTGCAGCCGCGACATGGGCGCGGATCTGGTGCTGGCCTGGCCGACCGCCGAGATCGCGGTCATGGGCGCCGAGAGCGCGGTCAACATTCTCTACCGCAAGGAGCTCGCGGAGGCGGAAGACAAAGCCGGGCAACGCGCCCGCTTCGCCGACGAGTACCGGGAGAAGTTCGCCTCGCCCTATCTCTCCGCCGGTCAGATGTTCGTGCACGACGTGATCGAACCGGGCAAGACCCGCAGCACGGTCTCGTTGACACTGCGCAGCCTGCTGTCGAAGCGCGAAGCTCGGCCGCCGAAGAAGCATGGCAACATTCCACTCTGAGAGAGACTTCCGGGATGTCCGAAATTGCTTTCATACTGTTGGGTTTCGGTATTGTCATGGCAGTACTGGCGCTGCTGTGGCTGGTCTGCGTGCTGATCGGTTTTACACAGAGTACGCGCACCGTCCCGGTGGCGAGCGAGACGGCCGCACAGCAAGCGGGGCCGGCACCGCTTCCCGCCGCCCACCTCGCGGCCATATCCGCCGCGATCGCGGCAGTGCTGCCGGGACCGCATCGCATCATCCGAGTGTACGCCCCGGGTCACAAGGCCCCTGGCTGGGTCGAAGAGGGACGTTTCGAACTCTCCAATTCGCACCGGATTCGCTGGGACTGGGCGATCACCGGCCCGGTCGACACATCCAAACGGCACAAAAGCCGGCAACCACCCCCTGAGAAGCGCCAATGAGACGATTCAAAATATCCGTGGACGGCGTCGCCTATGACGTCATGGTCGAGGAGTTGGAACCGGACGGCAAGATCCTCCCCACTCTCTCCGAGACAGCGAAAGAGACGACCACTACCGCCGACGCAGCGATCGGCACCCCACCGCCGCCAAAGAAGATCAAAGCGGCGACCAACTCTCCGCAGGCCGCTGCTGCCGGGGACGTGACCAGCCCACTGGCCGGCACCATCCTGGAGGTCAAGGTGAGCGCCGGGCAGAAGGTCGACAACGGTGATCTGCTGCTGGTGCTGGAGGCGATGAAGATGGAGTCGATGATCGTAGCGCCAGTTGAGGGACGCGTGCAGAGCATCTCCGTCTCCGCCGGAGACAGCGTTGTGGAAGGTCAGGTTTTGTTAAGTATAACTACAGCTTAACAGATAATTTGCATGGAGATTCTCACAGAACTATACAATCTTACCGGCCTGGCGCAGCTCTCCTGGCAGATGGTTCTGATGTGGCCCGTGATCCTGTTGCTGCTCTACCTGGCGGTCTACAAGAATTTCGAGCCGCTGCTGCTGGTGCCGATCGCTTTCGGTGCGTTGCTGGCCAACCTGCCGACCGCCGGCCTGGTCAATCCACCGCTGGGAGAGGACCCGGGTGGGCTCTTCTACTACATCTCGCAGGGCGTACACCTGGAGATCTTTCCTCCGCTGATCTTCCTCGGCGTCGGCGCGCTGACCGACTTCGGACCGCTGATCGCCAATCCGCGCACGCTGCTGCTCGGAGCCGCGGCGCAGTTCGGTGTGTTCGCCACTTACCTGGGCGCGATCGCGCTTGGCTTCAGCCCGGAGCAGGCGGCTTCCGTCGGCATCATCGGCGGCGCCGACGGACCCACCTCGATCTTCCTCTCCAACAAGCTCGCCCCCGAGTTGCTGGCGCCGATCGCGGTCGCCGCCTACAGCTACATGGCGCTTGTGCCGCTGCTGCAACCGCCGATCATGCGCGCACTGACCACCCCGCAGGAGCGCAAAATCCGCATGCGCTCGCTGCGAGCCGTCTCCAAGCGGGAGAAACTGCTGTTCTCGCTTGCGGTGACCGTGGTCTGCATTCTGCTCGTTCCGGCGGCTTCGGCGCTGATCGGCATGCTGATGCTGGGCAACTTCCTGCGCGAATGCGGCGTCACCGAGCGTCTCTCGAAGGCGGCGCAAAACGAAGTCATCAATGTCATAACGATCCTGCTGGGTACCAGCGTCGGCATCACGATGACAGGTGAAAGGTTTATCCAGACCGAGACACTGATGATTCTGGGACTCGGCGTAGTCGCCTTCGGCATCGCCACCGCCTGTGGCGTGCTGATGGCAAAGGCGATGAATCTGGTGAGCGGCAGGAATCCGATCAACCCGCTGATCGGTTCGGCCGGGGTCTCCGCCGTGCCGATGGCCGCCCGTGTCTCCCAGGTCGAGGGGCAGCGAGCTGATCCGGCCAACTTCCTTTTGATGCACGCGATGGGACCGAATGTCGCCGGCGTCATAGGCACGGCGGTGGTGGCGGGCTACTTCATCGCCCGTCTGGGGGGTGGTTGACGCCGTCCGCGAGGCAGCGCGGCAGCTTCACGGGGTACCGGCTCGCCGCACCGGGTTCATTTTTTTCGGATCTTTTTGAGCGCCTTTTTTACCCGCTCTTCGACACTCTCCAGTTCGCGCAGGATCGCCGCGATATCCTCCTGCTGCTGTTGCAGGTTCTGCCGCTGCTGTCCGATCTTCTCGAGAAAGTAGCTCAACTGACGCTCGCCACCCGACTCCATGTCGTAAAGTTCGATGATCTCCTTCGCCTCGGCCAACGAGAAGCCGAGCCGTTTGCCGCGCAATATCAGCCGCAGACGGACATTGTCACGCTCGCTGAAGATCCGCTGGCGACCTTCCCGGGTCGGCGTAAGCAGCCCCTGGTCCTCGTAGAAACGGATGGTTCTCGGCGTGATATCGTACGCCTTGGCAAGATCGGAAATGGTGTAGGTGGTGGCTTGCCTCGCCGCCTGTGGGAGCGCGGCATCGGCTCCCGATCGACTCTCCGACATACTGAATTCACTCCCCATGACTGGCCCCGGACAGGCTACAGTTACTGCTGATCCTGGCTGCAGTATAGTTGACGTTTACGTAAACGTCATGTAGTTTTGCAGCCTCTTTCCGACAGCCTTCGGAGCGCGGCAATCCCATGTCCGAATCCAGCAGTGACACCTTCACCCCCGAGAACAAGATCCGCTTTGTCACCGCCGCCAGCCTGTTCGACGGCCACGACGCTTCGATCAACATCATGCGCCGCATCCTGCAGGCCTCCGGTAGCGAGGTGATCCATCTGGGCCACAACCGCTCGGTGGCGGATATCGTGGAAGCGGCGTTGCAGGAGGATGTGCAGGGGATCGCGGTCAGCTCCTACCAGGGCGGCCACGTCGAGTATCTCAAATACATGGTCGACATGCTGCGCCAGCGCGGCGGCAGCGAGATCCGTGTCTTCGCCGGCGGTGGCGGCGTCATCGTGCCCGACGAGATCGCCGAACTGCACGACTACGGTGTGACCCGCATCTACTCCCCCGAGGATGGCCAGTCGATGGGGCTGCAGGGGATGATCCGCGATATGCTCGAAAAGAGCGACTTCGACCCGGGAAAGCTGGCGCCGCAGAGCCTGCAACCGCTTCGCGAGGGAGATCTGCGCGCCCTCGCCCGCCTGCTTACGGCACTGGAGAACGGCAGCCTCGACGAGTCGCTGCGCGCTGAACTCGCCGCAGCGGCGCAAAAGATCGACAAACGCATCCCGGTGTTGGGTATTACCGGCACCGGCGGCTCGGGCAAGTCATCGCTGACCGACGAGCTGATTCGCCGCTTCCGTCTCGGCCAGGAGAACCGACCGAAGATCGCGATCATCGCGGTCGACCCGACCCGCCGCAAGACCGGCGGCGCGCTGCTCGGCGATCGCATACGCATGAACGCGATCAACCATCCCAACATCTTCATGCGTTCGGTCGCCACGCGCGACGCCAGCGGCGAGGTACCGCGCTACGTCGCCGATATGGTGGCCGCCTGCAGGCTGGCGGAGTTCGACCTGATCATCGTCGAAACTCCGGGTATCGGCCAGGGCAACGCCGGTATCGTGCCGCTGGTCGACTGCTCGCTCTACGTCATGACCCCGGAATTCGGCGCCCAGAGCCAGCTCGAGAAGATCGACATGCT
>JAGRGU010000108.1 GCA_020445335.1 Gammaproteobacteria bacterium | reverse complement strand
CCCGCCACCGGCTCGACGATGATGCAGGCGATCTGTTCGCCGATCTCGGCAAATGTCTGCTGCACCTGGGCGAGATCGTTGAAATTGAGGGTGGTGGTCTGCTCGGCGAGCGCGGCCGGAACACCCGGTGAACTCGGCTCTCCCAGCGTCAACATGCCGGATCCAGCCTTGACCAGCAGCGAATCGGAGTGTCCGTGATAGCAGCCTTCGAACTTGATGATTCTGTCGCGCCCGGTGTAGCCCCGCGCCAGGCGGATCGCGCTCATGGTCGCCTCGGTGCCCGAGCTGACCATGCGTACCAGCTCGATCGAGGGCACCAGCTCGCACACCAGGTCGGCCATCTCGGTCTCGATCTCGGTGGGGGCGCCAAAAGAGAGCCCCTTGCGGATCACCTCGGCGACGGCGTCGATCACCTCGGCGTGCGCGTGGCCGAGGATCATCGGCCCCCAGGAGCCGACATAGTCGATGTAGCGATTGCCATCGGGATCGAACACGAATGGGCCGCTGGCACGCTCGAAGAAGACGGGGTCCCCGCCGACACCCTTGAACGCCCGTACCGGAGAGTTCACTCCGCCTGGTATGTGTCTCTGGGCGTTGACGAATCGTTGGTGAGGGGCGTTCATCGCGGGGGATCCTCCAGATTATCTCTAAAATGTCGGTGAAAACTTGCGCAGGCCCGGGTAATGTCCGGCTGCCCGAATAGCGCGTCGACGACTGCCAGCATCGCCGCACCAGCCGCCACCAGAGCGGCGCCATTCTCCGGGGTTATACCGCCGATGGCAACCATCGGTACCCCAAGCTCTTGTTTTCCGCGGCGCAGCAGTTGCTCGTCGGCCTGGATCGCCTGCGGTTTGGTCGTGGAGGGGAAGAAACGGCCGAACGCGACATAGTCCGCACCTCGTCGCTGGGCATCGACAGCGAGCTCGAAATCGTTGTAACAGGAGCTGCCGATGATCGCTTTGGGACCGAGCAGCCGTCGGGCCGTCTCGATGCTGCCATCGTCCCGACCGAGGTGCACGCCGTCGGCGCCGACGGCGGCCGCCAACTCGATGTCATCGTTGATGATCAGCGGCACTCCGCTGCTGCGGCAGAGTGCCAGCAGCGCCTGCGCCTCTTCTTTACGCACCGAGCTGTCCCGGCTTTTGTCGCGGTACTGGAGCAGCGCGATCCCGCCCTCGAGCGCTTCGGTCACCTGTTTCCGCAGCGCTTCGCCCGTGCTGTCGCCGGTTATCGCGTAGAGTCCGTGTAGTCGCTTTCCCATCATCGCCCTCTCTCCCCGTCGGATGAAGCGCTCCACTGCCGCGGCAGGCGCGCGGGGAGCCACTGCCCCCTGCCTGGCCGGTCCCCCCGGTTGAGCGCATTCCAGGTGTAATCCAGCGCCTCGGTGACGGCATCTTCGAGCTCCAGTCCGCGCGCCAGGCAGGTGGCAGCCGCGGCGGCAAGGGTGCAGCCGGAGCCGTGATAGCTTGCCGGCAGGCGTGGCCAACGGGAGCTGCCGGTCTGTCCGTCGCGGCGATAGAGGCTGTTGACGACTTGGTCGTGCGCCTCGTGTGTGCCGGTGATCAGGACCGAGCCGCAACCGTATCCGAAGAGTCTCTCTACACACTCGGGGAGATCGTCGCTGTGTCCTATTCTGCGCGCCTCCAGAGAGTTTGGTGTGAGCAGGAGGGTCAACGGCAGCAGCTGCTCCCGAAGTGTCGGGATCAGTCGCGAATCGGTCAGATCCGCGCCCGCGCCGCTCGCCAGCACCGGGTCGAGAACGACCGGAATCCGACGATGGTCCAGCAGCAGTGAGGCGATCTCCGCCGCCATCCGTGCACTTCCGATCAGGCCGATCTTGACCGCCGCGATCGGCAGATCGTCGAACAGCCGCTCAGCCTGCTCGCGCATGACGGCCGGATCGCTGCCGATCAGCCGGTAGACCTTTGCTGTGTCCTGCACGGTGGTGCATGTCAGCGCCGTTACCGGGCGTCCACCGCAGGCAATGATCGACTCGATATCGGCTTGGATTCCGGCGCCGCCGGTTGGATCGTGACCCGAGATTGAGAGGACGAAAGGGTGCTTCATGGCTGGCCCCGCAAAAAAATAGATCTCGGGGGATTCTACCCGAGTGGAGCGGATCTCACCCAAATGGAGAGGGAACCGGTCACTGGGGTGGAAATTCTCAACTACACTGTTATAGGCAAAATTTTTGAGCTGCAACCCTATGGCAAGGGGGGATATTCATGAGTCCGGCCTCCGTTGAAATGGAATCCGTTGCAAGGGACTATTGCAATCTGATCGAAACCGCGGACCCAACCGATGGCTGTTGGTTGGAGCGCATGGCCTCTATTCTGCCCAGGCTGCATGCGGCGGTTGCTGCGTTGGGGGATGCGAGCGTCATGGATCACTCGATGAGTCCCGATCTGGATGCCCGTTTCGAACTATTCGCCGAGCTCCGGGAGATGCTGGGAAATCGCGACGGCTACTGGATGCAGTTCGACGTGGCTCAGGACGGGCAATCCATGAGTGGTAGCCTCGCTGATGATCTGACCGACATTTACTGCGAACTCAAGCATGGCCTCAAGCTGCTGGCGCAGGAGCCAAACCGTGCGCTGGAAGACTGGCGCAGCGGATACCACCTGCATTGGGGTCAGCATCTGCTCGATGCGGAGCGCCACCTCTACGAACTCAAGAGCCGCAATCAACTCTGACCGCTCCGCGGCCATCCGCGGCGGTTTTGGCTCTATGAGATAACCCCTTTTTAATCACGGGTTTATGTTCAGCCAAGGCTGAAGTATCATATACGGCTATTTCGCTATTTATTCGGAGCATTTTATGAGCGTATCCGCAGCCAACGTTTTATCGACCAGCGATCTCAGCCTCACCGCCCCCGCGCAGGGAAAGATGGCCGAGCTGGTACAGCAGGTCGAAGAGGAGATCAAGGGGGTCCGGGTCTACGCGACGCCGGGCGGGTGCAGTGGTATCAGCTTCGGCATGACCTTTACTGACCAGGTGAACGGAAACGATGCGGTCCTAGCCTGTGAAGGCTTCGACGTGATCGTCGACGACGCCACACTCGGCTATCTTCGCGGTGTTGAGATTGACTTCATCGACCGCGGCGACGGTGCCGCCAGCTTTGTCTTCAACAATCTGCCGCAGATGCAGGGTGGAGGCTGTGGCACCTGTGGTTCTTCGCAGGGTGGCGGCTGCTCCTGATTCCGTCGCCGGGCGTGTTCGCTAAAGCCGCGTCTGACGCGGCTTTTTAATGTGTGGTGGGAATTGTGTCTGCGGAAAGTCGATCTGAACTGATGGTTGTGGGCGGCGGAATCAGCGGCCTGGGGATTGCCCATATGGCCGCGCGTGCCGGAATCCGGCCGTTGCTTTTGGAGGCGGACGGACGTGTCGGCGGTGCGCTCTGCAGTCACCTCTTCGAGACTCCCGAGGGGCCCTTCTGGGCCGAAATGGGCGCGCATACCTGCTACAACAGTTACGGCAACCTTTTACAGATTCTCGAAGAGCTGCAACTGCTCGACACGCTGCTGGCCAAAGAGAAGCTAAGTTACTGCCTGCTTGCGCAACGGCGCATTAGGAGTATCCCCTCCCAACTCGCAATGTTCGAGCTGCTGGTTGCATTGCCGCGGCTGTTCTCGGTGAAAAAAGGCGGCAGCACCGTTGCCGGGTATTTCTCTGCCATCGTCGGCAGGAACAACTATCGGCGGGTGATCGGGCCGGCGTTGAATGCCGTGATCTGCCAGGAGGCCGGAGAGTTTCCAGCGGACGCGCTGTTTCGCAAGAAACCGCGTCGCAAAGAGGTGGTTCGCAACTTCACCGGCAGCGGTGGCCTCGAGTCCTTCGCCAGGGCGATTGCCGCGCAGCCACGGCTGGATATCCGCAGGAGCGTGGTCGTGACCGGTATCGAGCGGCGGGATGATGGCTACCTGCTCCATGCGAAAGACGGAGCGCGCTTCGAGACCGGCAAGCTGGTGCTCGCAGTGGCACCCGACGTGGCAGCGCCGCTGTTGGCACAGACCGAACCCGAACTGGCAGCGGTACTGAGTGGTATAGGAATGGTAGAGATCGAAACCGTTGCCGTCATCCTGCCTGCCGATGCGTCACCGCTCGAACCCCTGGCCGGGATCATCGCTGCCAACGATCGCTTTTTTTCGGCGGTTTCGCGGGATCCTGTACCCGATGGCCGTTATCGAGCCTTCAGCTTCCACTTTCGTCCGGAAGGGCTGAGCCGTGAATCCAAGCTTGAGCGCATCTGCGAGGTACTGGACATTCATAGGGAGTCTCTGCTTGGCGTCAGCGAACGCCGCAACCGGTTGCCGGCGCTGCGCCTGGGTCACGACGAAGTGGTCAGGCGGGTGGATGAGCTGTTGGCTGGAAAGCGGCTGGGTTTGACGGGAAACTGGTTCAGCGGTGTATCGGTGGAGGATTGCCTGATCCGTTCGGTAGAGGAGTGTGATCGCCTTATCGGTTGACTATATCCAAGCTGCTTGCAGCCGGTTCGGGGCGTTCTCAAGATACGTCTGCACGGTGTTCATCGGTTGCCTCGGGAGCTGTTGATCGGATCATCGATGCGGATCAGCCGGTGCGTTCCGCACTGTCTTTGCCGGTCTCCCCCTGGCTGGTCGTGCGCAACCCTGAGGCGCCGCCGCTGAAAAAGCTGCCGATAGAACGCAGAGCACCCTTGAGTCCGCGCCACAGCTTCGGTAGCAACCAGATCAACAACAGCAGAAACAGCACCATGACGGCAACGAAAAGCCAGGGATGGTGCAGTGATGCCCATAGTCCCCCGACAACCGCCAGATCCTCGGCGATCGAAGCACTCCAATTGCTGACCGGCTCTGGTGAAGTGTTGATAAGGACCCTGCTGCCGGCTTTCGCGGTGTGACTTGCGGCGGTGATACCGCCGCCGACCAACATGGCCGCGAACTCCGCGCCCTGGCTGATATCCAGTCCCTGCGACATCCCCGCAGCCAGCGCGGCGCCTGCGGGGATACGGACGAAGGTATGCAGTAGATCCCAGACCGAATCGACGCCGGGTACCTTGTCCGCGAAAAACTCGACGGCATACATCAGGCCGGCCGCCCCCAGCACCAGCGGGTTGGCGAGCAGCTCCAGCCCGGGCGGTAGGGTGATATCGCCGCTCAGGCCAAGATAGCCGAGCACCAGGATCGCGGCGTAGAGATTGATGCCGGATGCCCAGGCGGCGCCCAGTGTGAGTGAGATGACCTGAATCGGGTCCATAGTGGCAGAGGCTCCGTTTTGAAGGCTGGTTCACAGCCTGCAATCGCCTCGAGTCTACCATGGGACTTTAGCTTTTAGCGGGCGCACCTTATCATGCCGTCTGGTCGCATTTACCCAGTGAGTGTCCCTGGTCTGCAGTATTGGAGAGAGTGATGGCGAGGTTTCGGATTGGCGTGGTTGGCGGGACCGGATATACCGGAGCAGAACTTTTACGGCTGCTGTCGGTACATCCGAGCGTCGAGCTGGGCGCGATTACATCGCGCTCCGAAGCGGGTCGGGCGGTGGCCGATCTGTTCCCGAATCTGCGCGGTAAGTTGGATCTTTCCTTTTCCCGACCGGACGAGGCGCGGCTGCACGCGTGCGATCTGGTCTTTTTCGCAACCCCCAACGGGACGGCGATGAAGCAGGTGCCGGAGCTGCTGGCAGCCGGCGTGCGGGTCATCGATCTGGCCGCCGACTTCCGTATCAAGGATCTCGATCTCTGGGAGCGCTGGTACGGCATGACGCACGCCTGCCCGCAGCTGGTCGCAGAGGCGGTATACGGGCTCCCCGAGCTCAACCGCGAGGCGATCCGATCGGCGCGGCTGGTCGCCAACCCCGGTTGTTACGTGACGGCAGCGACACTGGGTTTTCTGCCGTTGCTGAAAAACAGACTGGTGGCGGCAGAGAGTCTGATCGCCGATTGCAAATCCGGCGTAAGCGGCGCCGGTCGCGGTGCCAGCGTGGCGATGCTGATGGGTGAAGTGGGCGAGAGCTTCAAGGCATACGGCGTCGCCGGCCACCGGCACCTGCCGGAGATCGTCCAGAATCTGCAACTGGCAACAGGGCAGGAGGTCGGTCTCACCTTCGTGCCCCATCTGCTCCCGATGATCCGGGGGATTCACGCCACACTTTATGCGCGCATGACCGCTGATAGCGATGTGCAGCATCTGTTCGAGGATTACTATGCCGACGAGCCGTTCGTCGACGTGATGCCGGCGGGGTCGCACCCGGAGACGCGCAGCGTACGCGGCAGCAACGAGTGTCGTATCGCACTCCATCGACCACAGGGTGGTGACACGCTGGTGGTGCTCGCGGTGATCGACAACCTGGTCAAAGGCGCCGCCGGACAGGCGGTGCAGAACATGAACCTGATGCTGGGCCTGGACGAGCGTAGCGGTCTTGACGTGCCCGCACTCCTGCCCTGATCCAATTTCGGTAGCCAATAATGAAGTATTCAACACCGAGAATCGTCCAGTCGCAGCGCTCCCATCAGTTGCTGTGGTGGCTGCTGGTTCCGGCCGTTCTGCTGGGCATGCTTGCTGCCGGCTATTATGCACGCTTCCAACAGGAGGCCTCGGGACACCAGACGCTGCAGTCTGTCATCGATGCGCAGCAAAAGGAGATCGAAGGACTCAACAGGGAGCGGGCGGAGTCGACCGAAAAGATCGCTCATCTGGAACGCTCGGCGCAGATCGACCGGGAGGCTCTGGAGCAGGTGAAGCTGGAGATGAAAGGCTTTCAGGAGGAGCGCTCGGAGTTGGACGAGGAGTTGAGCGTATTGCGCGGCATGCTCTCCGGCAAGGGGGCCAGAGAGGGACTGCAGATTCAGCGTCTGCTGATAAAACAGGGTTCCAGGGCCGGCGAGTTCCGCTACAAGTTTACGGTCACGCAGGTTATGCAGAATGGCGAGATGGCTTCCGGCTGGGCCTTTTTTGCCGTGGATGGACTGATGGACGGTAAGCCGACCTGGTTGCCGTTGCGCGATATCACGGCAGAGAGTGCCGAGCGTATCCGGGTCAGATTCAAACACTTCCAGGATGTCGAGGGTGTGATCAAGTTGCCGCCGAATTTCAAGCCTCTGAAAGTCATTGTGGAGGTAAAACCCAGCAACAGCGACCTGCCGGAGGTTAAGCAGCGTTTCGACTGGGAGATCGAGGGATAGGGTGATAATGATAGGCAGGAAGAAACGCTTCAAGGTGCCCAGAATAACCACGGTGATCGGCAGCGAGGCTGTGCTCAAGGGCGATCTGCTGTTCAAGGGCGGTGTTCATGTGGATGGAACCGTACACGGCAACGTGATTGGCGAGCAGGATGAACGCTCGACGTTGATCCTGAGTGACAGCGGCCTGGTGGAGGGCGATGTGCGCGCGCCCAACGTGATTCTGAATGGTAGAGTGGTCGGCGATGTGGTGGCCAGCGGGCGGGTTGAGCTGGCCGTCAATGCCCGAGTGACCGGTGCGCTCTATTATCGTTTGCTGGAGATGGAGATGGGCGCGGAAGTCAACGGGCAGCTGATCTGCGTGGAAAACGGCGAGTTGCCTCCGCCGCGGCTCGGGTATGACGAAAAAGATGGGGCGGAGAGTACCGGGGCGGCAGACTCTGCTAGCGATCAGCAGCCGGTTGCGGACACCGACGGGAATAGTTGACTAATCTACTCAGAAAAGCATAATAGTGGTATTGAAATGCCGCGATAGCGGCGTCTGTCAACCGAATCCAGGAATCTCGACATGAACGCAGCAGAAGCCGAAGTCCCGCTGACATTTACATCAGCGGCCGCGTCGAAAGTGGCCTCCCTGATCGCGGAGGAGGGCAATCCAGCACTCATGCTCAGGATCTACATCCAAGGCGGCGGGTGCTCGGGTTTTCAGTACGGATTCACCTTCGACGAAGAGGTGAAGGATGGTGATGCGCAGGTGATTACCGATGGCGTCACGCTGCTGATCGATCCGATGAGCCTGCAGTACCTGGGGGGCGCCGAGGTCGATTACACAGAGGGGTTGCAGGGATCGCAGTTTGTCATCCGTAATCCGAATGCACAGACCACCTGCGGATGCGGCTCGTCGTTTGCCGTGTAGCCTGCAATTCGAAGCGAATCGACGAAAAAGGGGCTGGAAAAGCCCCTTTTTTCGTTGCTCATCAGGCTGAGTAGATGCCGCCCAGAACGACTGGATGTCGGGCGCCGGTCACTTGTGGCAGGTTGCCGCTGACACCCGATAGTGTCTGCCTTGCGAGCCAGGCGAAAGCGATGGCTTCCAGTTGGTCGGGGTCGACGCCAAGTGCGGCGCTGCTCTCGACGCGCACACCCGGCAGCAATGACCGCAGTTGCTGTAGCAGTAGTGGATTGTGAGTGCCGCCGCCGCAGACGATCAGGCTTCCTGTCTCAACCCCAAGGGAGTGGATGGCACGGGCGATGCTCTCTGATGTGAGGCGGGTCAGTGTTGCCTGTACGTCTTGGGGCGACAAATGGCGGTTTGGTGCGAGGTGTTGTTGCAGCCATCTCAGGTTGAAGTGCTCCGGCCCGGTCGATTTTGGTACCGGTTGGGCGAAATAGGGATCGGAGAGCATCGACTCGAGCAGTTCATGGGAGACTCGCCCCTCCGCTGCCCAGCGCCCCTTGTCGTCGTAGCCAAGGCCCAGCTGTTTTTGGATCCATGCGTTGAGCAAAGTGTTACCCGGGCCTGTATCGAAGCCGACAACGGAATCCTCATGCGCTTTGGGCAGCAGCGTGACGTTGGCGATACCGCCGATATTCAGGACTGCCCGGGTTTCGCGGGAGGTGCGAAAGCGCGCTGCATGGTAGGCCGGCGCCAGCGGCGCCCCCTCTCCTCCAGCCGCCATATCACGCCGTCGAAAATCGGCCACCACTCTGATTCCTGTCTTTTCGGCCAGCCGATTCGGATCGCCGATCTGCAGAGTAAAGGGGTAATCTGCCTGCGGTCGGTGGCGTATCGTCTGTCCGTGTGAACCGATCGCAAGGATGAGTGAAGGGGAGGTCGATGCGCGGCTCAGCAGGCTGGCTACAGCATCGGCAAATGCGTCGGCGGACTCTATGTCCAGTTCACCAAGTCGATCGATCTCGTTGTCACCCGGAGTGCTGAGCTCGCGCAGTCGCTCTCTGAGTCGGGTGGGCCAGGGAGTGTAATGAAACGCGCGAACGGTTTCGCCTTCCTCGCTGAACTCGACCAGGGCAGCGTCGATACCATCCAGGCTGGTGCCCGACATCAGCCCGATGTAGAGCCCGTTTTGCATCTGGCGGAATAGGCTTACTCGGCTGTAGCGAGCTGAGTGCGGGACAACAGATCGAGTCTCGCCAGCAGAGGTTCGCTCTGCAGCTTGAAATCCGATTTGTAACGCTTGTCGATCGGCGCGGCGGCCGGGATTTTCACCGTCAACGGGTTGCGGTGTATGCCGTTGACGCGAAACTCGTAATGAAGATGCGGGCCGGTGGCCAGTCCGCTTTTACCGACGTAACCAATGGTCTGTCCCTGTTGCACCCGGCTGCCGTTCTTGACCTTGCCGTTGAAGCGCGACATATGGGCGTAGAGCGTTGTGTACTGGTTGCCGTGTTTAATGATGACGGTTCTGCCGTAACCGCCTTTTTTGCCGCGAAAAATAACCCGCCCATCTCCGGATGCCCTGATCGGTGTTCCGGTAGCCGCCGCATAGTCGACCCCTTTGTGCGGTCGTTTTTTGCCCAACACCGGGTGCCAGCGCGCGGTTCTGAAGCCCGAGGAGATACGTCTGAAGTCGACCGGTGCACGAAGGAAGGCTTTGCGCATGCTGCTACCGTCCGGTGAGAAGTAGCTGCTGTTGCCTTGTTCGTCCTGGAACCGGATTGCGCGGTAGACATTGCCGCGATTGACAAACTCTGCCGCAAGGATATTGCCGTTGTCGAAAAGCTCTCCGTCCAGGTACTCCTCTTCGTAGATTAGATTGAAACTGTCACCGGCGCGTATTTCGAGGGCGAAGTCGATATCCCAGCCGAAGATATTTGCCAGCTCCATGATCAGGTCGTCGGAGAGCCCCGCACGCTGGGCGCTCTCGTATAGTGAATTGGTTATGGTGCCGCCGCTCTGCGCAATGCGTGTCTCCAGCTGGCGCTCCACCAGTCGCGTGAGAAATCCCTCGTCTCCGGGTTGAATATGGAGACTGCGAATGGCGTTGCGCTGCAGTACCAGCTTTATCAGATTGCCGGCGTCATCGGTCAATACTCGCAGGGTTTCCCCTGGCTTGATGCGGGCAAGCTGCTTTGCTTCTTCGCTACTGTTGACGATGCGATGCAGCAGTGATGGTGACAATCCCAGTCGGGAGAATATTTTTGCCAGCGAGTCTCCCCTCTTTACCTTCTCCTCGATCCAGGTGGTATCAGCCGCAATGGTTGGCGCATGGTCGCTATGTGCCTGAGTCTCGGGCTCGACTGGCTCGTCCACATTCTCGGCAGTCGTCGGGGTGCCGGTTATTGCCGGCTTTTCCGTGGTGGCAGTCGACACAGCCGGAGTTGCCGCCATGTTGTCAGTTGTCGGCCCCGATTCTGGCGGTGTGATGTGCTGACTACCGCTTGCCGGCAACGCCTGGCGCTCGGGCAGCGCCAGTTCGTAGATCTGCGGTTCAGTCTGTGTGGGGGAGTGATCTGCCTGCTGTTGAGAGCCTGAATCGAAAGGTTGCTGTTCAAGTGTCCAGTATACCGCGCTCCCTGCGGCAGAGAGTATCAGTGCGGCCAAGGCGGGTTTCAGTAAACGGCTGAAAGTTTTCTCGCCGGATGAGTCGGTGCGAAATCTATAGTCGTTTATCATTATGTCACGCTAAATTCAGGCAAACTTGGGCAATTATGAACTAAAAGGGTCCTGATTCCTATATATAGAGTGGATTTTCTTGTTTCGTCAGCGGGTTGCTAGGCCTATAAAATTTGGCGGCAGATAACCTTCGTCCTCAAGTTGCTTTTCCGGTCTCATGCTGTAAATTGTGCGCCCTTGCTATCCGAATCGAGAGGTAGGTCATGGTATCAACAGCAGAAGCGCTGGAGATCATTCGTCGCGGTGCCGACGAGATTCTGCTCGAAGAGTCGCTGATCAAGAAGCTTGAACGAGGCAAGCCGCTAAAAATCAAGGCCGGATTCGATCCCACGGCGCCGGATTTGCACCTCGGGCATACGGTGCTGATAAACAAGCTTCGTCAGTTTCAGGAGTTGGGGCACGAGGTGCTCTTTCTAATCGGTGACTTTACCGCCATGATCGGAGATCCTACCGGAAAGAGCGCGACCCGGCCTCCGCTTACGCGTGAAGAGATTCTGGAAAATGCGAAAACTTACGAGCATCAGGTCTTCAAGATACTCGATGCGGAAAAGACCACGGTCCTGTTCAACTCCTCCTGGATGGGGGGGATGAGCGCCGCCGAGATGATCCAACTCGCCGCCAAGCACACGGTTGCGCGGATGCTGGAGCGCGATGATTTCAGCAAGCGGTACAAAGGGGGGCAGTCCATTTCGGTCCATGAGTTTCTTTACCCTTTGGTGCAGGGATACGACTCGGTGGCGATGGGAGCCGATGTCGAGCTCGGAGGTACCGATCAGAAATTCAATCTTCTGGTTGGCAGGCAGCTACAGGAGGCATACGGCCAGGAGCCGCAGGTAGCGCTGACGATGCCGATTCTGGAAGGTTTGGATGGTGTGCAGAAGATGTCCAAGTCGCTCAACAACTATATCGGCATCACCGACAAGCCCGATGAGATGTTTGGCAAGTTGATGTCTATATCGGACGAGTTGATGTGGCGTTACTTCGAACTTCTCAGTTTCAGATCGATGTCCGAGATCAAGAAAATGCGCACTGATGTCGATACCGGGCTGAATCCAAGGGATGTCAAGTTCCTGCTATGCCGGGAAATCGTAGCGCGTTTCCATAGTTCAGCGGAGGCTGAAGCGGCGAATGAGAGCTTTGTCGCACGATTTCGTAGGGGCGCCATACCGGATGATATTCCGGAGGTTGTGTTCGAATGTGGTGCCGAAGGGATGCCTGTCGCAAATTTATTGAAAGCAGTTGGGCTGGTTGGGAGCACCTCCGAGGCACTAAGGATGATCAGCCAGGGCGCAGTCAAGATCAACGGAGAAAAAGTCGAGGACAAAGGATTGGTCTGCGTCCCCGGATCAAGCGAGATTTATCAGGTCGGTAAGCGTCGTTTTGCGCGCGTTTCTCTTGCCCGGAAATAATTTTCGATTGACTGTTGACCTGCAGATAAAGGGGCGTAAAATACGCGGCTCGCTTGGGGGGTAAGGCTTTGTAAGCAGGGTTTTACGAGCTGGGCGAGGGAGCGGTGGTGTCGGAGGATATTGACTGCTCTGGATGGTCAAGTTAATATTGACTGTCTAAGCCTGACGAAAGTCGGGTGGCTCTTTAACAATCAGATTAGGTAATTTGTGTGGGTGCTCCGTTGGTGGCCGAGTGAGGCCAATTGGTATATCGACGAAGCATCTTCGATTCCGAAGAAGTACAAGTCGAGCAAGGATTTGTCACCCT
>JAGRGU010000107.1 GCA_020445335.1 Gammaproteobacteria bacterium | reverse complement strand
TCTCGGTGAACAGCTTGTCGCGGAAAGCGCGCACGACGGTGCGGATCTGATCGGGGGTGACCACGTCGCGGTCGAGCTGCTTGGCCTGGTATTCCAGGTCTTCGTCCAGTTCCTGCCAGCGTTTTTCGCGGGTCTCGCGGTCCTGCTGTTCGACGTAGTAGCCGGCCTCGACCTTGGAGCCGCCCTCGGTGATCTGGGTCTTGATGCGGTAGACGTCGTAGTTGACGTTGACGCCGTCCGCCACGGCCTGTTCGTGGGGGTATTCCATGACCAGGTTCTGGTGGAAGAAGCCGAAGGTCTGCTTGTTGGGCGTGGCGGTCAGGCCGATCAGGTAGGCGTCGAAGTATTCGAGCACCTGCGCCCAAAGGTTGTAGATGGAGCGGTGACATTCGTCGGTGACGATGATGTCGAAGGTCTCTATGGGCATATTCGGGTTGTATTCGATGGGCTCTGGGCTGCGCAGGAGATCGCCATACGGCGTTGCGGGACTCTCTGCGGTGCTCATTGCGCCATCAGGCAACTCCGCTCCTCGCTCGCCCCGCGCCTTGTCTGGCGACCTCCTGCTGTGCCCAGAGTCGTCACCCAAAGATGCTGCGTATTCAAGATCCAGCGATGACACTTCGTCCAGGTCTTCAGGCATGTCCCTGCCCTTGAGCATGGAGTACATGCGCTGGATGGTGCAGATGCAGACCCGCGCCGTGGTGTCGAGGGTGTTGCTGCTCAGGCGCTGGACGATGTACTCCTCGCTGAACTTGAAGTTGTTGTAGGGCGAGACGTACTGCTGGAATTCCTTGAGGGTCTGGTCGCCCAGGTTGCCGCGGTCCACCAGGAACAGAATGCGCCGCGCACCGGCGAATTTGAGCAGCCGGTAGATGAAGCTGATGGAGGTGAAGGTCTTGCCGGAGCCGGTGGCCATCTGGATAAGCGCGCGAGGACGGTTCTCCCGCAGGGACTGTTCCAGGTTGGTGATGGCCTTGATCTGGGCGGGCCAGAGGCCTTCTTCCTTGAGGGGCGGCATCTGTTGCAGCGCGCCTAGAAAGGTTTTCGGCGCCTGCGAAACCTCCCTCACCTGTCCCGGCTGGCTGCCAAGTTTCTCTGCCAACAGTTCAGGTTTGTGAAACGCAAATACCGGGCGCGCTCGCGGCGCCGGATCGAGCCCGTTGGTAAAGCGTGTCTCCAGACCGGTCGACTGGTAGGCGAAAGGCAGCGGACGGCGCCAGGCAGGCAGCCCTTCTGGCAGACCCTCGGCGTATTTCGAAGCCTGGGTCTCCGCACCGCTCAGCGTGACTCCCTCTCTCTTCGCTTCGATAATCCCCGCGGCGGCCCCATCCACGTAGAGCAGGTAGTCCGCAAACCCATGACCGCTCTGCAGCGGGAACTCTCTAACGGCGACACCCCGGCTGATGTGTATGTTCGCTTCGTCGGCATCACACAGATGCCAGCCCGCTTTTTCGAGCAGCTGGTCTATCGTAACTCGGGCTTGTTGTTCTTTTTGGGGCATCCGGCACCGCTTTTCATATCCTAACTTGTTGAAGCTACCAGACATCGCGTGGTGTTGAAATGCGGGAATCTGCGCAAAATCAATCGGAAAGAGATCGATGAACTCGTTTTACCCACCCTAGAATCGCCCATACCAGATCCCCTTCCCTCTGCCGCGTTGCACCAGGCGGTTACTGGCAACCAAGGATTGTAGGTGTTTCTTAACAGAACCCGGGTCAGAGAACAATATTTGCTAATATAGGGGTGGAATTGAATTCAACTCGTCAGGGAAGACGATGCCACGAAAACCACGCTTTCAGCTTATCGGGATGCCTCAGCACGTCGTACAACGGGGCAACAACCGCCAGGCCTGCTTTTTTGCCGAGGTCGATTATCTTTACTACCTTGATGCCCTGGGAAGGGCTGCGCAGAAATACGGTTCGCGAGTTCATGCCTATGTCTTGATGACCAATCATGTCCATCTTTTGATGACACCGGACCGGAACGAAGCGCTCTCGTCGATCATGCAATCCGTTGGTCGTCGTTACGTGCGGTACGTGAACAAGGAGTACCGGCGTAGCGGTACCTTGTGGGAAGGACGTTTCAAATCCAGCCTGATTCAGAGCGAACGTTATCTGTTGAGCTGCTACCGTTACATTGAGCTCAATCCGGTGCGGGCTGGAATGGTGGATCATCCAGCGGAATACCGATGGTCGAGTTACCAGGCGAATGCCCAAGGCGTTGCCGATGTGACACTCACGGATCACGACGAATACCGTCGGCTTGGTAGGACGGATGTCGAAAGGCAGGCAGCCTATCGCGAGCTTTTTCAACGCCAGCTTGATCCGGGGTTGATCGACCAAATACGTGGTGCAACGAATCACGAGTTGGTTGTCGGGACAAATCGCTTCAAAGATGAGATCGCAGCGATGACGAAACGGCGCGTACGGATGGGGCACCCAGGCAGGCCGAGGAAGGAGCCTCAAGAATATTAGTGGAAATTGTTCTCTGACCCGTTTTTCCATAACTTCGTTTGGAACAGGAGACCGGCATGTCTTACGACGCACCCTTCACACCACCGCTGCCGAGTGACGTCACCGTCAACCCCATCCGCTCGCAGGCGGACTGGGATGCTATGCGCGCCGCCTGCGAAGCCGATCCCGGCGGCTTTCACGGCACGATCGCCGCCGCCGAGATCCATTGGTATCACCCCGGAAAAGATGCGTGGCTGACACAGACCGCGGACGGTACCTGGAGTGGCTGGCGGTGCATTGACGGCAGCGAGATCACGGTCGACCATTGGACCCCCTGGGAAAAGGGCTTTGACGATTCCGATGCTCCCTTCTACCGCTGGTTCGTCGGTGGCCGGACCAACGCCGCCTTCAACGAGGTCGACCGCCATATTCTTGCCGGGCACGGCGACGAACCCGCACTGTTCTACGAGGGCGACCGCTGGGACGTCGATGCCAACGACGGCCGGGGCGGTCCGGTCCACCACGCGACGCTCAGCCGCAAGGAGCTGTTCATCCGCTCGGTCGTCGCTGCCCAGGCACTCAAGGATCTGGGCCTCGGGAAAGGTGACCGGATCGCGCTCAACATGCCGAACATCCTCGACCAGATCGTCTGGACCGAGGCGGCGAAACGCCTGGGTGTGATCTACACCGCGGTGTTCGGCGGGTTCTCCGACAAGACCCTCTCCGATCGCATCGAGAACGCCGGCGCCCGCGTCGTCATCACCGCCGATGGTGCCTCGCGCAATGCCGAGATCATGCCTTTCAAGGAGACCTATACCGACCCGGCGCTGGACAATTTCGTCAGCGTGCCGGTGGCTCTGCGAATCCTGCAAGAGAGCTCCGTGGAGCCGGTGCTTAAGCGGCGGTTGGTGGATCACTGCGCCGATGCCCTCAAAGACGAGATCACGCTCCTCCCCGGCGATGTGATGCGCGAGGTCGGCCAGGTGCTCGACGGCGCCGGGCTGGATGCCGAGGCTGCGGCTGTCCTGCGTGCGGACCTCGCCGAAGCGCTCAGTCAAGCGCCGCAGCGGGTAGAGCGCGTGATCGTGGTGCGCCACGCCGGCATCGCCGACGTGGCCTGGCACGAGGCCCGCGATGCCTGGGCTCACGATCTCCTGGCCGCGGCAGCGGAGAAGGTACGCGCTGTAGCCGGAGCCGATCCGGCGTCTCTGGACGGCACCGCCCTGGCGGCGGCGCTGTGGCGGGCAGTGCCGCCGGAAGCCGTGGAGGCCGATCACCCGCTGTTCGTCATCTACACTTCGGGATCGACCGGCAAGCCGAAGGGTGTGGTGCACGTTCACGGCGGCTATGTTGCCGGCGTCACCCACACCCTCAAGATCAGCTTCGACGCGGTGCCCGGGCGCGACCGGATATTCGTCGTCGCCGATCCCGGTTGGATCACCGGCCAGTCCTATCTGATCACCGCCTCACTCGCCGGCCGGATACCCGGTGTGGTCACCGAAGGTGCGCCGACCTTCCCCAATGCCGGCCGCTTCGCCTCGATCATCGAGCGCTACGGCGTCACCATCTTCAAGGCCGGGGTGACCTTCCTGAAATCGGTAATGACCGATCCGCAGAACCGGGCTGACGTCGAGCGTTATGACCTCTCCACCCTGCGCGTCGCCACCTTCTGTGCCGAACCGACCAGCCCGGCGGTGCAGCAATTCGGCATGGAGTTGATGACACCGCAGTACATCAACTCCTATTGGGCGACCGAGCACGGCGGCATCGTCTGGACCCACCCCTACGGCAATCCGGATCAGCCGCTGCGCGCCGACGCCCACACCTACCCCCTGCCCTGGGTGTTCGGCGACGTCTGGGTCGGCGTTGGCGAGGCCGACGCGGATGGCCGCCAGGCCTGGCGCCGGGCAGATCCGGGCGAGAAGGGCGAGATCGTCGTCACCCGTCCCTATCCGTACCTCGCGCGGACCATCTGGGGTGACGCCGAACATGTCGGTGAAAAGGAGTGGATGGGCGACATCGATCGGTTCACGCACACCTACTTCGGCCGCTTCCGCGACGACAAGGGCGAACCCGTGCATGCCTATCTGCAGGGCGATTTCGCCGTTCTGCACCCGGATGGCAGCTTCTCGCTGCACGGACGCTCCGACGACGTCATCAACGTCTCCGGTCACCGTCTGGGCACCGAAGAGATCGAAGGCGCGATACTCAAGGATAAGCAGCTCAACCCGAATTCCCCGGTCGGCAACTGCATCGTCATGGGCGCACCGCACGCCCAGAAAGGGCAGACTCCGCTAGCTTTCGTTTTACCTGCGGCCGGCCGCGATCTTACGTTGGACGACGAACGTCGGCTCAAGGATCTGGTGCGCACCGAAAAGGGCGCTGTCGCCGTGCCAGGCGACTTCATCACCGTCTCCGCCTTTCCCGAAACGCGCAGCGGCAAGTACATGCGGCGCTTTCTCTCCAACATGCTGCTCGACCAGGATCTCGGCGACACCACCACGTTGCGCAATCCCGAGTGCCTGCGGGAGATCGGGGCGGCAATCGGCAAGTGGAAGGCGGCACAGGCGCGGGAGGACACGCAAAGATTGATCGAGGAGCAGCGTTTTCTCCGGGTCCAGTACGACCCGGTCGGCGACGCGACCGCACGACTGGCGACAGTGACGATCACCAACCCGCCGGTCAACGCGCTTTCGGAACGCCTGCTTGACGAACTGGAAACCACACTGACCCACATTGCGCGGCGCGTCGATATTGGAGCCGTGGTCATCGCCGGCGCCGGCCCGCGCACCTTCATCGCCGGCGCGGACGTGCGGCAGTTGCTCGAGGATGTGCACGACCTGCCACAGGCGCGGTCGGTTCCCGCCAAGGCGCACGCGGTGTTCAACCTCATCGAATCCATGGATAAGCCGGTCGTGGCAGCGGTCGAGGGCGTCGCTCTGGGCGGCGGGTGCGAGCTGGCGATGGCCTGCCATCTTCGCGTGGGCGATGCCCGTTCGATCCTTGGCCAGCCGGAGATCAACCTGTTCCTGCCGCCGGGATACGGTGGCACGCAGCGCCTGCCCCGCCTGCTGCGAGAAGCGGATCCTGAAAAAGGTGTGACCCGAGCCCTGCGGATCCTGCTGTCGGGACGTCAGATCGATGGTGTGCTGGCGAAAGAGGTCGGCCTGCTCGACGTGCTTGCCACGGGTGCGGAGGGGGTCTTGCCACTGGCGCAGCAGCTGGCGCGGCAAGCGGTGGTGGAACGCAGCGGCGCCGCCTGGAGCGCGATGCAGCACCGCCACGAAGCGGTCGAAAACTGGCGCGAACGCGGTACGTTCGACGACACGTGGCTACGCGACGCCCACGTCGAGACTTGCATGGCTGCCGCAGGCACCGCCGGGCGCGGCACCGTCGCCGAAGCCATCGTCGGCCTGGTGCGACAGGGTTTCGAACAGGGCTACCAGGGTGGGCTCGCCGCCGAGGTCGACGCCTTCGCTGCCTTCGTCCTCGACGGCGAGAACGGTGGCCGCAAGGGCATTCGGCTGTTTCTGGACAAGCAGTCTCCGCCGCTACCGGCGCGACCGCGCGTCGGCATCGACGAGCGGGATCGGATGATCGCCGCCGGTGACCTGTTGCCGATCGGTGCGCCCTTCGTGCCCGGGGTTACCCCGCTCCCCCCCTATCAGCTGGCGCAAGCGGTAGTGCGCGACGCCACCACGGGTGCTTATGCTCACGCCGACCCGATCGAGGCGGAGGTCGAATGCGTGGTGCCGACTCCGGTACCGGGACCGAACCAGGCGCTGGTCTACGTTCTCGCCTCCGAGATCAACTACAACGACATCTGGGCGATCACCGGTATCCCGGTGTCGCTGTTCGACGAGCACGACGAGGACATCCACGTTACCGGATCGGGCGGTGTCGGCCTGATCGCACAGCTGGGCGAAGGGTTGCAGGCGGAGGGCCGGCTTCAGGTCGGCCAGATCGTCGCGATCTACGCTGGCGTTTCCGATATCCTCGACCCGGCGGCGGGCGAAGACCCGATGTTCACCGCCTTTCACATCCAGGGCTACCAGTCTCCCGACGGTTCGCACCAGCAGTTCATGCTCGCCGACGGGCCGCAGCTCTTCCCCCCGCCGGCCGATCTGAGCCTGGAGGCGGCCGGCAGCTACATGCTGCCGGCGGGGACCGCTTACCGTGCCCTGTTCCGTGCCCTTTCGTTGAAATCGGGTGACCGCCTTTTCGTCGAGGGCGCGGCCTCGGGCACCGGTGCCTGGGCCGTCGAGATCGGCCTGGCGACACGGGCGCGTGTCACCGGCATGGTCTCGTCGGACGAGCGTGGCATGACGCTGGCCAGGCGCGGCGGCGCCACGGTAAACCGCAAGGATCCCGCCTTCAGCGACTGCTTCACCCGCGTACCCGAGGACCCTGCTGCCTGGGCCGATTGGGAGCGGCAGGGTGATCCGTTCCTCGACCGGGTGCGTACGGTCAACGGCGGCATGCTTTGTACCCGTGCGCTCAGCCACGCCGGAGAGCGCGCTTTTCCGCGCAGCTTCCAGGCCCTGGAGAACGGCGGCGTGATGACCTTTTTCGGTGCCAGCTCCGGCTACCACATGACCTTCATCGGCAAGCCAGGGACGGTCCCGGCCGCTGACATGCTGGCGCGCGCCCGCACCCGACCGGGCGAGAACGCGCTGATCTTCTATGGCAGCGGTGACGACGAGCGGGACATGACCGCGCTGACCGCCATCGAGGCGGCACGCGAGGCGGGCCTGCGCATCGTCGTGGTCACCGACACGGGCGCGGAGCGTGATTTCGTGCTGTCGCTTGGCATCGGCGACGCCATCCGCGGTGTCGTTTCGCTGGCCGAGGTCAAGCGGCGGGTACCCGAGTTCGAATGGATGGAGACCATGCCCGCGCTGCCCGACCCGATGTCCGATGCCTTCAAAGAGGCGGTGAGGCTGATGAACGACAACAGCCTGAAGCCGCTCGGCTCCGCCGTTGCCCGGTTCCTGCGCAGCGCCGACAATCCCCGTGGTCAGCCCGACCTGATCATCGAGCGCGCCGGCACGGATTCACTGGCGCTGTCGACCATGCTGGTGAAGGCCAATACCGGTCGTGTGGTCTATATCGGTGATATGGAGGGGCGTCGCTACAGTTTCTATGCCCCGCAGGTATGGATGCGACAGCGTGCGATCCTGATGCCGACTTCGGCAATCATCGGCAGCCACCTCAACAATGCCGCGGAGATCGCCGCCCTCAACGCGATGATCGATGCCGGATCGGTGCGTGTGCCCGAACCCTATCTGGGCGCCTGGAGAGACCTGCCCACCCTGCACCAGGCGATGTGGGAGAACCGCCTGATCGAGGCCACCGGCGGTGCCGCCAAGGCCGTCGTCAACCATGCCCTGCCGGAAGCGGGGCTGAAATCGCGCGACGCCCTCTACATTGCCTGGGATGCCGCGCGATCCGGACCGCAACGCGGATAGGGTCTTCCGATGCCCGGCCAGCGCGCCTCGACTGTCGAAGTCGGGGCGCCGGTGCCGTTATTTACGAATTGCTCGGAAAGCTGAAGTTCGTTCCTTCACGGATACCTGTCGACGGCCAGCGCTGGGTGATGGTTTTGCGCCGGGTGTAAAAACGCATGGAGTCCGGCCCATAGATCGACAGGTCGCCGAACAGTGAACGTTTCCAGCCGCCGAAACTGTGGTAGGCGACCGGTACCGGTAGCGGTACATTGACGCCAACCATGCCAACATGGACGTGATTGGTGAAATAGCGCGCGGCTTCGCCGTCACGGGTGAAAATACAGCTGCCGTTACCGTATTCGTGGTTATCGATCAGGTCCATGGCTTGTTCCAGCGAATTCGTTCTGACCACCGACAGGACCGGCCCGAAGATCTCGTCCTGGTAGATTTTCATGCCGGGTTTGACGTTGTCGAACAGGCAGCCACCGAGAAAGAATCCATCGGGATGGTTTTCCACTTCGATGTCCCGGCCATCCACCACCAGATCCGCACCTTCCTCGATGCCGATGTCTACATAACCGCGCACCTTTTCATAATGGTCGCGGGTGACCAGCGGGCCCATGTCGCATCCCTCCTCGAGACCGTTGCCCACTTTCATGTTGGCCAGTGCCCCGGTTAGTTTCTCCACGACCTTGTCGCCGATCTCTTCACCGACGGCAACCACCACCGGAATCGCCATGCAACGCTCGCCGCAGGAACCGTAGGCTGCGCCCATCAGCGCGTTGACCGCATTGTCGACATCTGCATCCGGCATGACAATGGCGTGGTTCTTGGCCCCTCCGAGCGCCTGTACACGCTTGCCATGGGCGGTACCCGTGGTGTAGACATACTCCGCGACGGGAGTGGATCCGACAAAGCTGACCGCCTGGATCTGCGGATTGGTCAACAGGGTGTCCACCGCTTCCTTGCCGCCATTGACGATATTCAGGACGCCGTTGGGGAGCCCGGCTTCCTTGAGTAACCGGGCGACGAAAAGCGTCGAGCTGGGGTCCTTCTCCGAAGGCTTGAGGATGAAGGTATTACCGAAGACGATGGCGGCAGGGAACATCCATATTGGCACCATTACCGGGAAGTTGAACGGGGTGATGCCGGCCACCACGCCCAATGGCTGGAATTCACTCCAGGAATCGATCGCCGGGCCGACGTTGCGGCTGTGCTCGCCTTTCAACAGCTGCGGAGCGCTGCAGGCGAACTCGACGTTCTCAATGGCGCGCTGCAACTCTCCCAGGGAATCGGCAAGCACCTTGCCGTGTTCTTCGGTCATCAGTTTGCAGATTTCATCGGCGTGCGCCTCGAGCAGTTCCTTGAATCGGAACATGATGCGAGCGCGCTTGACAGGCGGCGTTTCCCGCCAGGCCGGGTAGGCTGCCTGTGCGGCGGCGATGGCCTTTTCGACCGTGGCCCGACCACCGAGCTCCACCCGACGAATCACCTTGCCGGTGGCCGGATTATAGACGGGTTGGGTGGGACCGTTTTCAGTGATGACCTGGCCATCGATAAAGTGACCGATCGTCTCCGCTTCTACGTTGATGGGTGGTGTGGACTGGTTCATGTTTCTACCCTCTTGACGTGCATTCGTGCCGATCCAGGGGCAGTCTAGTGTATATATTTATGCAATAAAATAGTTAAAAAGACAGATTGGATCTGCACAATTGCACAATTAATCTCGGGAGGTCCAATGCTGAACTGGAACGATCTCAGGTTTTTTCTTGAATTGGCACGCCAGGGAAAACTGGTGCAGGCAGCGACCCGACTGCATGTCGACCATACCACGGTCAGTCGTCGTATCGATGCACTGGAAACCCAACTCGAGGTGCGCCTGTTCGACCGTTCGCCCAGGGGCTACCGGCTCACCGATGCCGGACTGAGGCTGTTGCCGTTGGCGGAAAAGATGGAGAGCAACTCGATCCAGGTTTACCAGGAAATCGCCGGCAAGGACGCGCGTCCGGGGGGGACGGTCAGGGTGGCCACGCCGGAGGCGCTGGGGTCACAGGTCATTGCGCGGCATATCGATGAATTTCGCCGGGATCATCCTGGTATCGAAATCGAGCTGGTGGCCGAATCCCAGCGGGCAAGCTTGTCGAAACGGGAGGCGGATATTGCCATCAGGCTGTCTCGGCCGGCCACGGGTCGCCTGGTGTCCTGGAAGCTTTGTGACTATCGTATTCGGCTTTACGGGTCGGAGGGATATCTGGCGCGGCACGAGGTGGTCGCACGGGTCTCCGATCTCGGCTCGCACGAGTTTGTCTCCTATATCGATGACTTGATCGAAATGCCGGAACTACGCTATCTGGAGGCAACCGTCAAGAAGCCGAAAGTGGTGTTTCGCAGCAACAACGTGATTGCCCAGTACAACGCCATACTCAAGGGAGTGGGTCTGGGTATGGTGCATTGTTTCATGGCGGAAGGCGCACCCGATCTGAGCGTGGTGCTGGGGGAGAAAATCGCTGTCACCCGCAGTTACTGGCTGCTGGTGCATGAGGATTTGCGAAGTGTCGCCCGGGTGGATGCCGTGTGCCGGTTCTTAACCAGGGTCTTGAGGCGTGATGAAAACCTGATGATGGGCAGTTGATCGGGATCCCCCCCGTGGTCGCTGGAGAAGGTCACACAGGATATGGTCGATCGGGCATGCGACTCGGGAGGTGCGGAGCCTGGTGTTTGTTCGCAGGTCCTAACTCAAAATTTTACCAGTAGCGCATAGCGGACCGGTAAAGGCCTTCCAGGTCGGCCTTCGACACCGGCCTGGGAGATTGCCTGAGCAGGCGGGTCTGCGCGGCCGCGCCCTCCACCAGCGCCGGGATGTCCGCGCTGCCGTACCCCAGGGCTTCCAGCCCGTTCGGAATTCCGCTCAAACGCATCAATTCGCTCATTTTTTCCACCAGCAGGGTTCCGCCATCGTTCGCATCGGCATCCCGTGTATCGATTCCGAGCGCCCCGGCCGCCTCCAGGTGGCGGTCCGCGCAGGCCTGAGCGGTAAAAGCGAACGCCGCCGGAGCATTGACCACAACCGAGATGCCGTGGGGACACAGGGAGTGCTCTTCCGGCCAGCCCGGCGGGTGATAGTCGCGAATCAGCCCGGCCACCGAGTAGCTCATGGCATGGGGGACATGTACACCGGCGTTGCCAAACGCGATGCCCGCAAGGGTCGCCGCCCAGCTCATGGCGATGCGCGCCTCCTCGTCGCGCGGATCCCGAACTGCACGCAGCAGGTAACGGCCACCCAGCCGGATGGCCTCCAGGCTGCCGATATCGCTGTGCGGATTGGCTCCCTGGTAAGGTGGGCGCAGTGCCGGATCGTCCGCCTTGTCACGATCACTGAAACGTTGCGCGGTATAGCTCTCGATGGCATGCGTCAACACATCAAATGCCGTGGCCGCGGTGACCAGCGGCGGTACGGAATAGGTGAATCGCGGATCGATGATGGCCAGATCGGGTTTAAGGTATTTCGAAGCGATTCCGGTTTTCACCTGCTGTGACAGCAGGTCGAATACCGCCACGCCGGTCGACTCACTGCCCGTGCCGGCAGTGGTCGGCAGCGCGATGTGCGGCGCCAGCGGTCCAGGCACCGGTTGGCCGGCGCCGATCGGCTTGTTCACGTAGGTCAGAAGCTCGGCCGGGTAACGGGCGTACAGATTGGCCGCCTTGGCCGTGTCGATCACCGAACCGCCGCCGATGGAGATCACGCCGTCGCCCGGGTGCCTCCTGAGAAAATCTGTCGCCTGCAGAAATGAGGCATCGGTTGGTTCCACCAGGCATTCGGCATAGAGCTCGACCTCGATGCCCCGGCGCCTCAGGGAATGGATCACCTGCCGGGTCAGCTCCAGGTTCAGCACCTTGGGATCGGTGAATACGACCACCCGCTGCAGACCCATTTGCGCGGCGTCATGTGCCGTCTCATCGGCGCTGCCGGGACCAAACTTGATCGGCCGCGGATCGACGGTGAAGACCGATTCCCCGGATTTGCTTCCCGGGTAGTACTGGTGAAACAAGGTTATCCTCCTGTAAATTGATGTTGGGCGCCCACGTGATTTTTAATAACCGGGACTGTCGTGCCTGAGGGCCATTTCTCCCGACTACTATAAGTCAATCCCCCTTGCCTTAGGGGGTGTCGTGATTTTCTCAGTTCTGCCAAACATCCGCGATGGCTGTCATAGCCGCCTTTATATGGGGTTCGTTGACGCGCTCGGGACGACAGACAAAACACAATCCGGTATCGACGGACACGGTGTCCGCGATCACCACGCCATGTGTATGGGCAGCATTCAGGGCCAGGCTGTGGCGTACCAGCGTCAGACCCACCCCGGACTTTACCAGGTCCAGCATCGATGGCTCCAGATCCACCTGCGCCACGACGTTTTGCCGCACGCCCTCGGCGGCAAAAATCCGCGTTAACAGCTTGTTGTGTACTGAATCCCCGGGCGTGCCGATCCACGGCAGTGTGGCCAATGCGCGCCAGCCCTTGCCGCGTACCTGCCCTGCCCAACCCGGGGGCGCGACCACTCGGTAAGAATAACTGGTCAGACAAACTGAATGAAAGCGACCGCGCAGTTCGGGCGCATCCGGCTGTCCCAGAGTGTAGGCTACGTCGAGTAGTCCATCCTCGACCAACCTGGCTACAGTACCCGACATACCATGGGTCAACTCGAAGGCGAGGGCCGGATGCCGCTCCGCCAGCATGCCGAGGAAGCGACCCAGGCGGGTATCCCGGTCTGCGATGATTTCAACACCGGAGATAACTTCGGTGTCAGCAGGTTCGAGGTCAATCAGAAGCAGGGCATCCGCTGGAGCGCGGCGCGTGGATTTCTCGACCCGGTCCGTTCGCGGCCGAATCTGACCATTCTCACCGGCGCACTGAGTGACAAGCTGGTGCTCGATGGAAAACGTGTGGCTGGACTCGAGATCCTGCGCGAAGGTGAACGCTGCGTGGCGCACTCGCGCATCGATACGATTCTGGCGGCCGGCTCGATCGGCTCGCCCTCGGTATTGCAGCGCTCGGGCATCGGCGCCCCGGAACACCTTGCTGAGCTCGGTATACCGGTGGTGCATGCGTTGCCCGGTGTCGGCCGAAACCTGCAGGATCATCTGCAGCTGCGCAGCGTGTTCAGGGTGCAGGGTATCAAAACCCTCAACAAGACCGCCAACAGTCTCTGGGGCAAGGCCATGATGGGGCTGGAGTTCGCGCTGTTCCGGCGCGGACCCTTGACCATGGCGCCAAGCCAGCTCGGCTTGTTCGCCTATTCCGACGAGCGCGAGCAAACCCCTGATATCGAATACCATGTGCAGCCGTTATCGCTGGACAAGTTCGGCGACCCGCTGCATTCGTTTCCGGCCTTTACGGCCAGCGTCTGCGACCTCCGGCCACAGTCCCGGGGCGAGGTCATGATCCGTGACAGGGACCCACACAGTGCGCCCCGGATCTCGCCAAACTACCTGAGTCACCCGGATGATCGACTGAAAGCGGCGAAGGGACTGCGGCTCACCCGCAGGATAGTGGCACAGCCGGCGCTGGCGCCTTACCGGCCGATCGAGCATCTGCCCGGACCACAGTTCAATACTGACGAAGAACTGGCTTTCGCCGCCGGCAATGTCGGAACCACGATTTTTCATCCTGTAGGCACCTGCAGGATGGGTAAGGATGACGATGTGGACGCGGTGGTCGACAGCCGGTTGCGGGTGATCGGGCTGCAGGGGGTGAGAGTGGTCGATGCCTCGATCATGCCGACCATCACCTCGGGCAACACTAGTTCGCCGACGATTATGATCGCGACGAAGGGCGCGGAGATGATACGCGCGAACAGGAAAACAAACGATTCAGGATGACATATGCTAGGCTTCGATTCATCGGCGTGTCTGTCGGTGATCGGTAAGCATCGGTGGCGATTTCTTGAACGATATGCCACCAATAAGAAAATTATAAAAAAACGCGGATGATGTTCGCGCCTTCAAAACCTCAGAGGAGATCAAGAGATGAAAGCTGGAAAGAGTCTGTTTCTATCGACCCTGGTAGCCACTTCCGGATTGCTGATGCTCGACAACGCGATGGCCAAGGATCTGCGCTGGAAGATGCCGGTCGCCTTCGCGACCAAGCTGCCGGGCCTGGGGGCGCCGGCCGCCTATGTTGCTGACAAACTCAACGTCGCCAGTGGTGGCTCGATCAAGGTCAAGGTCTATGAGCCCAAGACTCTGGTGCCGCCCTTCGAGATCCTGCAGTCGGTTTCGGACGGAAAAGTGGGGGCCGGCTATACCTGGATCGGCTACGACCAGGGCAAGGTGCCTGCCGTGCCTCTGTTCGCCGCGGTACCCTTCGGCCTCAAGCCGGCCGCTTTCGCAGGCTGGTATTACTACGGCGGCGGCCACGAAATGTTACAGGAGGTCTACGCCAACAAAGGCTTCAATGTGCACGCCCAGCTGTGCGGAATCATCGGACCGGAGACCGCGGGTTGGTACAAGCAGCCACTGAAGGGGCTGGAAGACTACAAGGGGATGAAGATCCGTTTCGCCGGGCTGGGCGGCAAGGTGCTGGAAAAGCTGGGCGCTTCGGTCACCATGTTGCCGGGTGGCGAGCTGTTCCAGGCGCTGGAAAAAGGCACCATCGACGCCACCGAGTTCTCCATGCCGGCAATCGACAAGATCCTCGGTTTCAATCAGATCGTCAAGAACAACCTCTTCCCCGGCTGGCACCAGCCGTTTACAGCCTCGTACATGCTGATCAATGGCGATGAGTGGAAATCGGCTTCGGCGCAGCAAAAGGCATTGGTCGAGACCGCCTGTACCGCGGGTGTTCTGCAGGGTCTGGCCGAGGGCGAATACAAGAACGGTGCGATCCTGGCCAAGCTGGCCGCCGAGGGTGTCAACATAGGTCAGATCCCCATGCCGATCCTGAAACAGCTGAAAGCGGTGACCAACGAAGTACTTGCGGAGCAGGCCGCGGCGGATGCGGACTTCAAACGGGTTCTGGAATCACAACAGGCATTTCAAAAGGACTATGTGGTCTGGGATGAGCGGGCCTATCTGTCTACGGATCTGATGAAGTAACGACGATCGGTTTCAGGGTCGAGTGGGGCAGAGCGGGGAGCCGTCTGAATGAGCGATGATGGACGAACAGAGGCTGATGGGGCAACCAGTCTCACGGGTCTGGAACACCGCCTCAGCCATCACACAGCACTGCCGCGCACGACCCTGTCGAACCTGCTGGATGCCGTGGTGGACCGTATCGGTGCCACGGCTTCCTGGTTATGGATTCTGACCATCGGGGTGATTCTCTACTCTGTGGTCTCGCGCTATGTGTTCGGCCAGGGTTCGGTGATGCTGGAGGAGGTGGCCTGGCATCTGGCGGGTGCCGCCTGGCTGATCGGTCTTTCCTATACCCTGGTGCACGATGATCATGTACGGGTCGATGTTCTGCATGAACGCTTTTCATTGAAGACCCAGGCCTGGGTCGAGTTGCTCGGTATTCTGTTGCTGCTGCTGCCGTTCATGGTACTGGCTTTTGGCGAGGTGACGCCCTATGCCTACAGTTCCTATGAATTGAACGAGCACTCGCAGGCGCCGAACGGCCTGCCCTGGCGCTGGATACTCAAGTCCTTTGTTCCGCTGTCCCTGTTGTTGCTGCTGATCGCGGCTCTTTCCCGTTTGTTGAGAAGCAGCGCATTGTTGTTCGGCTGGCCGCGGCCACTGCCGAGTACAGATCGGGACCCAAAGGACTGAGCGATGGAACTGAGCACGATTTTCGTCATTGGTATGTTCGCCACCTTCGGCCTGCTGTTGTTTACCGGTTTCCCGGTGGCTTGGGTGCTGGCCGGCACTTCGGTCATCTGGACCGCAATCGGTATCGGCTCGGTCGAGTATCTCGGTGCGGATCTGTGGTTCGACTGGGGCAGTTCGCTGGGCCTGATGCCGGAACGGATATGGGCGCTGGTCAATAGCGAGACGCTGGTGGCGCTGCCCATGTTCATCTTCATGGGGATCATGCTGGATCAATCCGGCGTCGCCGAGCGCATGATGGAAAACATGGTCAAGTTGTTCGGCCGGGTGCGTGGCGGTTACGCGGTTACCGTGATCGTTATCGGCCTGTTGCTGGCCGCGACTACCGGGATCATCGGTGCATCGGTGGTGCTGTTGGGTATGCTGTCACTGCCGGTAATGTTGCGCAGCGGCTACTCCAAGCATCTCGCGGTCGGAACTTCCTGCGCTACCGGCACGCTTGGAATCCTGATCCCGCCGTCGATCATGCTGGTGCTGATGGCCGACCGACTGTCCGACCCGGATGCTTCGGTGGGTAACCTGTTCATGGGTGCGTTTTTCCCGGGTGTTCTGCTCGGTTCCCTGTTCATTTCCTATGTGTTGATCCTGGCCGCGCTCCGTCCCGCGGTTGCCCCGGTGCCTGCCGACAGTCCGAAGGTGACCGGCGCGGTCGCGTGGGGGGTATTCAAGGCGGTTTTGCCCACCGCCGGTCTGATTCTTGCCGTGCTGGGCTCGATCTTTGCCGGCATCGCAACGCCTACCGAAGCCTCCGGTGTCGGCGCCGCGGGAGCGATGTTGTTGGCTGCCGCCAATCGGCGCTTGAATATCAGGGTCGTAAGGGAGACGGTGCTCTCAACCACCAGGACGGCGTCGTTCATATTCGCCATCTTCTTCGGTGCGACCGCGTTTTCCGTGGTGCTGCGTGGTCTGGGCGGGGACGAGGTCATCGCCAACACCCTGCATGGCCTGCCGTTCGGTCCGGACGGTATCCTGCTCACCATTCTGTTCGTGGTGTTCCTGCTGGGTTTCTTCCTGGACTGGGTGGAAATCACCCTGATCATCCTGCCACTGGTGGCGCCGGTCGTGCAGGCGCTGGGCTTCGATCTGGTCTGGTTCACCATCCTGTTCGCAGTCTGCCTGCAGACCTCGTTTCTGACCCCGCCGGTAGGATTCGCGCTGTTCTATATCAAGGGTGTGTGTCCACCTGAAATCAAAGTTACCGATATCTACCGTGGCGTGACACCGTTCATCGTTCTTCAGCTGTTGGGACTGGCGATGATCTACGAGTACCCCGCGATAGTGACCTGGCTGCCTTCGGTGGCCTACCGATAGGAAGTATAGAAGATATAGACGCCCCCTCCTGCCCTGAGGGTTAGCATAAATAACAGCAAAATAAAAGGGTCATCCATCAGCCGCCTCCGGTCAACAGGGCGAGTGAGATTGTGACGAGTCTCCCGCCCTTGAAAATCCGTTGGTCACTGATCGCGCGCCTGCATTTTCGTCCGGTTTTGCTGTTTCAAGGTGAAACGCACCGGTCACCCATCAGGACCCAGGCATGGCGTACTGCTGCCCACCCCACGCGGCATGCCGCGCCAGAAAAATGCTCAGCGCCCAGACATGGTCAGTTCATTGGTACAGAACCCGGGCTACCTTTCGGTGCCAACCTCAATAGGGCTCATGCCGATAGTTCTCCCCAAAGCGCGATGCGTTATTGCAAGACTTGACCCTTTCTTCCACAGACGAATTCCAGCACCAGCACGACCGATGCGATGCCGGTCAGCAACGTGGCCGGTGTGAAACCGGAGCCCGCTTGAAATGCCGTGTTCTGTGCTGCCGTCATGACCCAATATCACCGACGGTAATCGCCACGCAGGGGCGGGAAAGTCCGGGG
>JAGRGU010000106.1 GCA_020445335.1 Gammaproteobacteria bacterium | reverse complement strand
CCGGCCGCGCGGGACGTCCCATGCCCTCCGGGCCGAACGGCGACTCGAAGCGCGGCGGCTGCTGGTTGCGCGCGCGGCTCTCCTTGACCCACTCGGGCATCTCCGGCATTGCCGGGCGCTCGATCCCTTGCGGGGCGAACGGCAGTTCGAAGCGCGGCAAATGCCGGACAGGCGCACCCAACCCGGCCGGCGCCCGGTAAGGCATATATCCCGCCGGAATCGGCTGGTAAGCCACGGCGGACCGCTCTCCCGCCTGCAGTGTCGGTACACCCAGAAGCGTGGCGATCGCGCCGCTCAGCAGTATGGGCTTGAAGTAAGATGGTTTCATTGAGATATCCTTCCCGATCAGTTGGCGCCCTCCATCTCGGAGAGCAGTCTCGAAGCGCCAGCCCCGCCCCGGCACCGCCCGGGGGCGCTGAACCCGCTTGACGAAATATACATTAATAATTCACCGTTATCTAATATTGACGATTTCGCACCTTATCGATCACGTCATTCACCCGTTTCCAAACAAAACAGCTCCTATCGACAGCTAAAGTCCCGAAACGCCAATCCGATATAAGCAGTATCCCCACTTGGAGACCGGTGTATGGAGAATTCCGGTCCGAATATCGGAGAGCCAGGTCAGGGCGGACCACGCGCGCTCTATCACTGCCAACCGGCAACATTCGGGAGAGATCATGAAGTCCGGTTTGTTAGCAAAAATCACCGTTCCCGCCGTGGCGCTTGCAGTTCTGGGGTTGGGAATCACTTCGGCCATCGGCTACAACAATTCGAAATCGGCGATCGAATCAGCGGTCAGCGAGCAGCAGTTCCAGGCAGCGGACGGTCTGGCGCACAACGCGAAACTCTGGATGGAGAGCCGCAGCCATGAAGTGGAGGGCTGGGCCGGTGCGAACATCTACCAGAAAGCTCTGGAAGACGGCTTCCTCGGCAAGAGCGCGAGAAAGGCGGCGACCAATCGGCTGCAGGGGGTCAAGCAGACCTACCCGATGTACCAGGCACTGCTGATCACCGACCCGAGCGGTGTCACCGTCGCCTCTTCACTCGAAAACGGTGATGCAGGTGGCTACAAACTTACCGACGACGCCGGCTTCAAAGCGGCGAGAAACGGTGCAACCAGTTCGATCCATGCCATCGCCGACCCCGTCACCGGGCAGCCTGTTTCGATGATCCACGCGCCCATCACCAAGGGAAGTACGACGGTGGGCGTATTGACCGCGATCATCGACCTGCACGCCTTCGGCAACGACTTCGTCAATCCATTGAAGTCGGGCGAGACGGGCGAGGTCAGAATTTTCGACGCCGAAGGCGCCGTCTTCCTTAGCGCCGCGGGGGAGGAGAACTTCAGCCACAACCTGACTGCGATGGGTGTGACGCAACAACTCTCCGACGGCGACAGGGGAGCCGCACAGTTCATCGAGGAGGAGATCGCGCATGTCGGCGTGCACCGTAAGGTCGAGGGACTTCCCTGGACGGTGCTGATCACTGCACACGAAGAGGAGGTGCTCGCTCCTGCGCAGGAAGCGCTGCTGCTGTCTCTTGCCACGACGCTTCTGGCCGCACTGGTGATCGGTAGCGGAGTATTGCTGACGGTGCGTGCCACCCTCAAGCCGGTACGCGAAACCGTCGACAGCCTGAAGGATCTCTCCGAGGGCGACGGTGATCTGACCCGCCGTCTGGAGGTCAAGACCAGCGACGAGGTGGGTGAACTGGGTCGCTACTTCAATCTCTTTGTGGAGAAGCTGCAGACGGTCCTGAAACAGGTGCAGAGTTCCACCAACGACGTGGCCAGCGCTTCCGGCAATCTGGCGACCATCACCGAGCAGACCAACACCAGCCTCAACCGCCAGCGCGGTGAGATCGAGATGATCGCCAGCGCGGTGACCGAGATGTCCTCCACTGCTCAATCAGTGGCCGGCAATGCGGCCGAGGCAGCCGGCTTCGCGGAAGCGGCCGACCGGGAGGCGACCAGCGGCCGCGAGGTGGTCGAGAGGACCATCAGCGCGATCACCGGACTGGCGGGACAGGTGGAAAACTCGTCCCGGGTCATCCAGACGCTACGCACCGAAAGCCAGAACATCGGCACCGTGCTCGACGTGATCAAGGGGATCGCCGAGCAGACCAACCTGCTGGCGCTGAATGCCGCGATCGAAGCTGCGCGCGCGGGCGAGATGGGACGCGGTTTCGCGGTCGTCGCCGACGAGGTGCGCACGCTGGCGCAGCGCACGCAGAGCTCGACGCAGGAGATCGAGCAGATGATCGACGCGCTGCAGAGCCGCGCCAGCGAGGCTTCGGTCAGCATCGAGGACAGCCACAGCCGTGCCCAGGCGACGGTGAAACAGGCCCAGGAGGCAGGCGAGGCGCTCAACTCGATAAACAACGCGGTACGCAGCATCACCGACATGAACCTGCAGATCGCCAGTGCCGCCGAAGAGCAGTCGTCGGTCACCGGCGAAATCACGCGCAACGTCAACAACATCCACGATGTCACCGAAGAGACAGCAGCGTCCGCCGAAAGGACGTTGAAGTCGAGTCAGGATCTGAACCGTTCGAGCGCCGACCTCAACCAGGTCGTCTCGATGTTCCGGGTCTGACCGCTCGCAGACCCACACTTTCAGGGCGGTCCGCATGGGCCGCCCGCCCACCACCGATAAAACGACAGAGGAATTACATATGGTCAAATTCACGCAAACGCTCAAAGCAGTGGCACTCTCCGCCGCACTCATCGGCGGCAGCGCCTTCGCCGGTCAATTCGATGGCAAGAAGGTGCTCTTCATCGACTCCTACCACGAGGGCTACCCCTGGAGCGACGGTATCACCGCTGGCGTGAAACAGGGACTCGCGGGCAGCGGTGTCGAGCTGAAGGTCATCCGCATGGATACCAAGCGCAACAAGGACGAGGCCTTCAAGGTCGAAGCCGCGGCCAAGGCCAAGAGCACGATCGATGCGTTCAAGCCGGACGTGGTGATCGCCGCCGACGACAACGCATCCAAATACCTGGTGCAGCCGAACTACAAGGATGCCGGCCTGCCGTTCGTCTTCTGCGGCGTGAACTGGGACGCCAGCGGTTACGGCTACCCCTACGCGAACGTCACCGGCATGGTCGAGGTCTCCGGCGCGAAGGAGCTGGTCGACCTTCTCAAAGGTTTCGCCAAAGGCAGCCGCGTCGCGTTTCTGGCGGAAGATACCTTGACCGAGAGAAAGGAAGCGGAGAACTACAGAAGCAAGCTCAATATAGACGTCCAGCCGACCTACGTCACGAGCTTCGCCGAGTGGAAGCAGAAGTTCAACGAGATCCAGGAGCAGGCCGATATCCTTATCCACGGCAACATGGCCGGCGTGAAGGATTTCAACGCTGCGGAGGCAGAGGCGCACGCCCTGGCCAACGCAAAGATCCCCAGCGGCGCAGTGCAGAAAGGCCCGATGCCCTACGCGCTGGTCGGCTACCTGAAAGTGGCGGAAGAGCAGGGCGCCTGGTCCGCAGACGCAGCGCTGAAGATCCTCGGCGGCACCTCACCGGCCGATATTCCGCTCTCGCGAAACACAGAGGGCAACGTGGTGATCAACCTGAAGATGGCCGAGGCCGGGAGCTTCGATGTTCCCTTCGAGCTGATCGAGTCGGCGACGACGGTGATGAAGTAGCGCCTGCGGTCGCGGGGGGTGACCAGGCTCCCCCTTTCACTATCCGGATGAGAGGCCCGGCCGCGAGCGGCCGGGCCTCTCCCACACCGCGAAGTTTCGCTTGAAGATCTGGTATTTCGGCAGGAAAGGACGCGTTCCGACATTACTCAGAGCAGTAGATGGCAAAGGGTGGTACAGAATGAAGAATGTAGTCAGAGATCTGAGCGTCAGGAACAAGCTGCTGCTGATCGCGGCGGCAACACTCATCGGTTTGCTTTCAATCGCCGCGATTTCGATCAACGCTCTAGAGGAGTCGTTGCTCGAAGACCGGCGGCTCAAGACCCGGCACACGGTCGATGTCGCCCACTCGATCGTCGAACATTACCAGCGTCAGGCCGCGGCGGGAACGCTCGACGAAGAACAGGCGCGACAAGCCGCACTGGAGACGCTGAAGAGCCTGCGCTACGGTGACAATCTCTATTTCTGGGTCAACGACCTGCAGCCCAGAGTGATCATGCACCCGATGACTCCGTCGATGGAGGGCCAGTCGGTGGCAGAGGTGCAGGACGCCAACGGGCTCTATCTGTTCCGCGAATTCGTGCAGCTGGTCGAGCGTGACGGCAGCGGCTTCGTCGACTATCTCTGGCCCAAGCCGGGAAGCTCCGAAGCGGTCAGAAAGACATCATACGTCAAGGGATTCCAGCCCTGGCAGTGGGTCATAGGCTCGGGTATCTACCTGGATGACGTCGACGCTGCGATCTGGCAGATCGAAAAGCGCCTGGCGCTCATCTTCGCGCTCTTCATCACCGTCGTCGCGGCAACCATCTGGCTGCTGGCACGCGCGATCACCGGCCCGGTGGAGGCGCTGCGCCGCACCATGCAACTGGTGGCCGAAGATGGCAACCTGGACCGCCGGCTCAGCGTGACGCAACGCGACGAGCTGGGGCAGATGGCCGAATCGTTCAACGCATTTCTCGGCAAGCTGCAGAACTTCGTCGTCGGCGTACAGAACGATGTCACCCGGCTGGCGCTCGCCGGCGACAACCTCTCCGGCTCGAGCGTGCAGATCGCCCACCAGATGCGCCGTCTGCACGACGAGACCACGCAGGCGGCAACCGCAATGACCGAGATGACCTCCTCCTCCAGCGAGGTCGCGCGCAACGTGGAAGTGGCCGCCGAGCACTCGCAGGATACCGACAGCCAGGCCGAGCAGGGCAAAGCAACCGTCGAGCAGAACCTCGATGCCACCGACCAGCTGGTAATCGGCGTGCGCGGTGCCAGCGAGAACGTCGCCCGTTTGGCAACCGACGCCGAGGAGATCGGCTCGATCATCGATGTCATCAACGGCATTGCCGAACAGACCAACCTGCTCGCGCTCAACGCCGCGATAGAGGCTGCCCGCGCCGGAGAACAGGGGCGCGGTTTCGCCGTGGTCGCCGACGAGGTGCGCACGCTGGCGCAGCGCACGCAGAAGTCGACCGGCGACATCCAGCAGAAGATCGAACGCCTGCGCAGCGGCGTCAACGCCACAACCGAAGTGATGGCCAGCTGTCTTCGACAGACCGATGACAGCCTCGCGCGCGCCCGCGAGGCGAAGCAGGCGCTGCTGGCGATCAAGGAGTCGGCCTCCAGGATCAGCGATTTGAACCGGGAGATCGCCAGCGCCGCGCTGGAGCAGAGCACGGTCTCGGAAGATATCAACGTCAACTTCAACAACATCAACTCCGTCGCCTCTGAGATCGCCAGTGTCACCGACAACGCTTCGCTGCAGACCGGACAGCTGGGCGCCACGCTGAGCGACGTGGTCGCCTCGCTGGGGCAGTTCCACTCCGCCAGCGACTGGCACTACCAGATCTCCGCTGCCAAGACCTCGCACATGCTGTGGAAGATCCGGGTGCGCGGCTTTCTCGACGGACATATCCAGCTCGACCCGTCCGAGGCGGTTTCGCACCACGAGTGCAAGTTCGGACGCTGGTACGACCGTCTGAAGAAGGAAGACTCACAGGCGGCGACACCACTGAAGCCGCTCGAGAGGCCGCACGAGAAGCTGCACGCGCTGGTGAAGACGATCATCGAGACCAGTCAGGCGGGAAGAAAAACCGAAGCCGAGTCGCTCTACTGCAAGCTCGACGAGATCTCGACCGAGATCCTGGCGGTGCTCGACCGCGCCGATGCGGCCGGAGAGCCCGCGCAGCAGCTGCGCGCCCGGGCCTGAGCGGTCGCCCGGTGTCGGGCGCCGGCGACGCAGCGCGCCGGCCGCTGGCAGCCCCCCCGCAGCGCTCCCGGGCCGCGCATGAATCGTGCTCTCAAGCTGGTGCAACGCATGCCGCAAACTGTTGTGTTCCGTCATGATTCGAACCAATCGAAAGACTGAAACCAGACCCAGATGTAGTACCATACAGCTAGTCAACCGTCAGACCGGGCCGTTTCGTCCGGCGACACCACTTCAACCCATCAACCGGATATCGCATGGCAAACAAAGAGGCGCTGAATCTACTCAAGGCGGAAAACGTCAACGACTTCAACCGCTGGGCCAAACTGAGAAGGAAAAAAGGGAAGAAGGGGGTCAACCTGAAGGGGCAGCAACTCAGCGGGCTGAAACTGCGCTACATCGACCTGCGCGGCGCCAGACTGGCTGGCGCCGATCTGCACGACACAGACCTCGAAGGCGCTGATCTGCGCGAGGCCGACCTGCGTGAGGCCAACCTGCAAAATGCCAAACTGGATCTCTGCAACCTCTCCAGGGCAAACCTGAAACGGGCCAACCGCGAAGGCGCCTCTTTCTCCAAGGCCCATCTGAAGGGCGCAAAGGGGCTCTGAGCACCAACTGCCCGTCCGAACCGGCGGCGGGTACACATAGTCTCCTCACCGCCCGCAGCGGGATCGATCCGGCTGCGCACCGAGGAGGCCATCCGTTTCGTCATCAGCAGCTGCTAGCTTCAGCCAGTCACGCTGCCGATATTCAGCGCATACTGCAGCAGCAGATAGCCGACGTAGACAGCAAGCAGCCAGAACCCCTGCCAACGGTGAAAACGCCCTTCCCTGTTGACGAAGATGAAGAGCCGGAAGGAGTAGAGAATCAACAGCATCGCGGGGAAGTGGAAGTGGAAGAAGTTCCCGGGAATGGCCAGCGGCGCCGCCGCGGCCGCCGCGCCGATCACGAACAGCGTATTCAGTACATCCGCGCCTACGATATTGCCAACGGTGATCTCAGGGTGCCCTTTACGTATCGCGGTAATGGCAGTCATCAGTTCGGGCAGCGAAGTGCCGAAGGCCACCAGGGTGGCGGCGACGACATCCTCCGGCACGCCGAAGCGCAAAGCGATCTGGGAGGCCGCCGGTACCAGCAGACGGGCACCGGTGACAATCAGCAGCAGTCCGCCGATCACCATCAGCCAGCATAGCCAGATGCCCCTGGAATCCGTCGCATCGGCGTTGCCCGACGACTCACCGCTGCGCCTGGACCAGCGATAGGTGAGGTAGAGATAGGCCAACAACAACAGCAGAAACAGCACGCCGACACGGCGGCCCAGAACTGGTTCACTTCCCGCCGGAGCCAGCGCCAGAAGGATTACGGAGATCACCACCAGCAGCGTGGCCGAGCCGACCTGAACCCAGCCGGTCCGATCGAGAATATAGCGGTTCGCCGGTACCGTCGCGAGGATACAGGTGAGGCCGAAGATCAGACCCGTATCTGCGATAATCGAACCGACACCATTACCCAGCGCCAACCCGGGGTTGCCCATATAGGCGGCCATCACGGAGACAAAGGCTTCCGGCAGCGTGGTGCCGAGAGAGACGACGGTGGCGCCTATGACCACCTCGGACATACCGGTATGCCGCGCCAGGTCGACCACACCGTCGACCATCCAGTCAGCCCCCCTGGAGAGCATCGCGATGGCGATCAACGCCACCAGCAGCAGCACCCAGACCGGCTGCCCGGCCATCAGGCTAAGCAGCAGTCTCTCGTCGCCGAGCCAATGCAGAATAGAACTCGATGTCACTGATTGTTCCAGCTTCCGGACCGGTTGACGCCCGCGGACCGTTCGGGCACGAAAACGAGCGGCAAGCGTAACGCATCACGGCACGATCGCGCATCACTGCCCGCCGGCAGCTTAGGCCAATATCGCAACGACTGCCGGCACGAGTTGACGCAACGCAACTGAGGCGGAAGCACCTCTGTACAGTGACCGGGGCATGCATAGAATGTCTACGTTCAGGCGAAATCAAACACACCCCGAGGTGGTTCGCATGGAGAAGCGCGTCGATGCCGGCCCAGCGCAGCATCGCCCCTCGTTGGGAGCGAGAAGTTTCGGTCTCATGGCCTACATGCGCGCAACGGCGGGCAGCCGCTCGGAACTCCTCTCGCAACTTGAGGAGCGCCGGCCGCACCGCCACCTGCTCCCCGGATCGGTCGCCAGCGCGCTGCGTCTGGCGGCGCTGCTGGAGCTGCGCACGGCACGTATTTTCACCCGGTTGGCACTGCGATTCGACCAAGTACCGCCGCTGTACGCCTTCTTCAAAACCCTCGGAGAGGAGGACGAGGAGCAGGCACGCACCTTTCTGCTTTGCCTCTACAACGAAGCCTGCTGCGCCCGGCCGAGCCCGGTTCCCGGCATTCGAGATCCGGAGATGCGCCGGCTGCTGCGCGAGCTGCGCGCCTGTGAACGTGGCGTCTGGCGCCTGAGTCTGGACGAGGCGCTGGAGCTCACCGAACGCCTGAAAGCGAGCGAGGTGAGTCTGATCTTCGACACCTTGATGCTCCATATTCACCCCGGGAACGAGTTCTGCATCGCACGTCTGAGCAAGACCCGCCTCCACGCGCAAAGAATCCCCGAACGCGTAAGCCGCCTGCGCATCGAAATCGCCAACCTCGACTGAGCACTCCGGCGCCCGGCACTCAACTCGCCGGCAGCGGGTAGGGCCGTACGGGCGAGCTGAGTGAACGTATTGGTGCCGAGAAACAGTCAGCAATGATCGATATGATCGGCAACATGACCGAGGTCGATTTCAGATAGGTGATCAAACTGCGCGGTGCGGGCGACCGGGAAGCGGCGGAAGTGAAATACAAGGAGGTCGCGGCGCTCTCGGAGCGGGTAGTCGACAGGCTCGACCGACTCGGCAAGGCGCTGCGCTAGCAGGTGGAGTCAACGCGGCGGAGCTTCGCCCACAACAACTAACAGCGATCGCGGAATCTCCGCCCGCGCCTCTTCACCCGCGACCCGCTGCCGCAGCCACTGCAGCAGCGGGTCGCTCAGTCCCCCGCCGGCGGCGAGAGACGGCAGCGGCAGGCGCAGATAGGCCCCATGCGGATGCAACATCAGGCGTTGACCGCGACCGGCCGCCAGGGATTCGATGCGCAGCCCCCTCCAGTCGATCCCGTGGCCGGCCAGCTGCGCCTCCCGCAGCGCCTCCGCAAGCACGCGCAGCTCCGTGGCGATCCGCTCGCACGCCTGCTGTTTCGCCACTCGCCCGGCGATTTCACGGAAGCGGCAGAGCAGACCGTCGCCGGTGCGGTAACTGACGCGGCCGTAATCCTCCAACCACCAGCGGCCAGCGGCCCCTGCCGGTTCCCGCGAGCTCTCCGGCGCCCTCCCTCTCCGTGGCTGTAACCCGGAGCAGTCGTAGATTGCGCAGTAACCATCGAAAATGCGCTGCTCCATCAGCTGGGCGGCGCCCAGCTCGGGTCCGCTCAGCACCACCGGCTGGCGGTCGACGTATAGCACCGGCGGCCCCGTCTCATCGACCCGCAGACGGAGATCCGCCGTGCCGTCGAGCAGTGCCAGCAGGCGCCGCAATTCGTCGACGAACTCCTGCGCGCCGCCTCGCCAGCTGTAGAGTTTACGTCGCGCCCGCTGGCTCTGCGGTAGACGCTCGGCGCTAGCGGCAAGCGCCTGCTCGTAACTGGCGGTCAGCTCGGAGAGCGCTATCCAGGCGAAATCCTGTTGCGCGGCATAATCGGATCCGGCGACCTGCAGCACCAGATCGCGCAGACGACCCGGCTGCGGGGAGGGCTCCCCAGCGTCGGCGGGCGAAACCCGGCAGAACAGCGCGCAGAGCAGTATCGCCAGCCAGATGCGGGCCGTCGCAGCGGGTGAATCGGCCCTCTTTGGGGCCATTGCGTGGCCGATGGCCTGTGTCAATTCAATACTTCCCGAGAATAGCCGCAACAACGCGATGATCACCACCGGGTCCTGGCCCGGGAAATCCCTCTGCCGCGGGAACCACTACCGGCGATAACACTCCATTGCTAGACTTCTCTCCATCCTTCACTGGCATAGCTCCAACCAAAGTACCCCCATGCGCAGGCTGCTCCCTTTCATTCTGATCCTGATTTTCGCCGGCGCCACCTATTATACGGTGACGCACCCGCCCGAGGTCGACAAGCGCAACCAGCAGCAGGTGTCGGTCATCGCGGTGGAGACGCTGAGCGTCAAGGCCGCACCCTACCGCGTCATGGTCGACTCCTTCGGCCGGGTCGAACCGCACACTCAGGGACAGCTGGTTTCGCAGGTTTCCGGACAGATCACTTCGGTAAGCCCCAACTTCCGCGACGGCGGTTTCTTCGAGCGCGATGAAGTGCTGGTGAGCGTCGATCCGCGCGACTACCAGATTCACGTCGAGACCGCGACCGCCGAACTGGCCAACGCCAGGGTCAAGTACGCCGAGGAGCAGGTGCTCGCCAAACAGGCCAAGAAGGATCGCAAAAACCTGATCAACCAGGGACAGCTCTCCGACTTTGCGCTGCACATCCCGCAGATGGCCGCCGCCAAGCTGGATATCGCCGCTGCCGAGGCGAAACTGGAACAGGCCCGACTCAACGTCGAGCGCACCCGCGTACGGGCTCCCTATGCCGGCAGAGTGTTGGCCAAGAGCGCCGATATCGGCGACGTCATCACCGCCAATGCTTCGCTGGCGACAATCTACGCGACAGACCGGATCGAGGTCCGGCTGCCGCTGAAGAACAATGACCTGCCGTTCGTCGACCTGCCCGAGCCGCAACCCAACGGCAGTCCGCACAGCGGTGCCCTGCCCCGGGTGTTGCTGGACAACCGGATCGGCAACCAGACCGAGCAGTGGCCAGCGACGCTGGTGCGCACCGCCAGCGCCATCGACAGCGCCACCCAGCAGCTGCATGCAACGGCGCGCATCGATGACCCTTACGGTGCCAAGGCGCAGGGGCGTCGTCCGCTCAAGATCGGTCAGTACGTCACCGCCCGCATCGAGGGTCGTCTGCTGCCGAACGCACTGGTGATCCCCAACGCGGCCATCTACCAGGGCAGCTACGTCTATCTCTTCGTCGACGGCGTGTTGCAACGGCGCGATATCGGCATCGCCTGGCAGAACCGCGAACAGGCGCTGATCAGCAGTGGGCTCGAGGACGGCGAGCAGCTGGTGCTTACGCCGCTGGGACAGGTCAGCAGCGGCACCGCGGTGAAATTGCTGGACGCCAAAGAGCCACAGCTGGCCAAGCGGGGTGAGCCGCGGTGATCGCCTGGTTTGCGCGCAACGACGTCGCAGCCAATCTGCTGATGGTGACGCTGCTTGTCGTCGGACTGCTGTCGCTCAACCTGCGTATTCCGCTGGAGGTGTTTCCGACGCTGGACCCGGAGCAGGTCAACGTCGAAGTGTCGCTGCGCGGCGCAACGCCCGAGGATGTCGAACAGAGCGTCGCGATCCTGATCGAGGAGGCGGTGCAGGATCTGGAGGGCATCGAACAGATCACCAGCCGCTCCGGCGAAGGCTCCGCCACGGTCGGAATCGAAATCGACTCCGATTACGACCCGCGCGAGCTGCTGACCGACATCAAAGGCCGCGTCGACGCCATCAACAGCTTTCCGGCAGACGCGGATAAACCGGTCGTCAGCCTGGTCACTCGCAGACGCGAAGTGATCTCGGTGGCGATCTCGGGCCCCTACCCGGAGCAGGAGATACGCCAGCTGGCGGAGCAGGTACGCGACGACCTGCTGCGCCTGCCGGACATCACCCAGGTCGAACTAGACTCGGTACGCGCTTACGAAATCGCGATCGAAGTCTCCGAGCAGCGGCTACGCCAGTACGGCATCACCCTGCAGCAGGTGGCGGAAGCGGTGCGTAGCAGCGCGCAGGATATCGCCGGCGGAAACATCAAGGCCGAGGGGGGCGAGATCCTGATCCGCTCCAAGGGCAAGGCTTACCACCGCCACCAATTCGACTCAATTCCGGTGGTCACCAATGCCGACGGCAGCGTGATCCGTCTGGCCGATCTGGCGCAGGTGACAGACGGCTTCGAGGAGAGCCCGATGCGCAGCCGTTTCAACGGCCGCCAGGCCGCCTTCGTCGATGTCTACCGGGTCGGCACCCAAAGCGCCATCGACGTTGCCGATCAGGTAAAGGATTACATCGCCGGCCGTCAGGCGAGTCTGCCGCGGGATATCGAACTCACCACCTGGCGCGATCGCTCGCGCATCGTCAAGAAGCGGCTGCAGACACTCACCTACAACGCCATCCAGGGCGGAGCGCTGGTGCTGCTGCTGTTGACCCTGTTCCTGCGCCCCTCGATCGCCTTCTGGGTCTTCATCGGCATCCCGGTCAGTTTCATGGGCGCCTTCGTCACCATGCCGGCGTTCGGCGTAACCCTCAACATCTTCAGCCTGTTCGCATTCCTGCTGGTGCTCGGTATCGTCGTCGACGACGCCATCGTCACCGGCGAGAACGTCTACAACCACCTGCGCCATGCCGAAAACGGCCTGCAGGCGGCGATCAGCGGCACCCGCGAAGTGGCGATTCCGGTCACCTTCGGCATCCTCACCACCATCGCCGCATTCCTGCCGCTGGCGTTCATCGAAGGGCACCGTGGCGTGCTGTTCGCGCAGATTCCGGTCGTCGTGGTCCCGATCCTGCTTTTCTCGCTGATCGAATCCAAATTCGTGCTGCCGGCCCATCTCAAGCATGTCCGAATCCGCAGCAAGCAGCGGCGCGCCAACTGGCTGGAGCGTTTCCAACAGGGTTTTGCAGACGGTTTCGAGCGCCTGATCCTGCGCTTCTATCGGCCGGTGCTGCGTACCGCGCTGGCCAATCCCTGGAGTTCGCTGGTCTTTTTCAGCGGCGTACTGGTGCTGATGCTGGCGTTGATCTTCAGCGGCTGGTCGAAGTTCACCTTCTGGCCGCGGGTGCAGAGCGAGCTCGCGAGGGCGATGCTGACGATGCCGGCGGGCACGCCGTTCGACGTTACCGACAAATATATCCGCCAGATCACCGACGCCGCCTTTCGCCTCAAGCGGCAGTATGCCGAGCGCACCGGTGAAGAGCTGATTCTCAATATCCAGTCGACCACCGGCGCCAGCTCGGGGCGTACCTCCGGCCAGCACACCGGACGCGTGATGTTCGAGATCCGCGCCCCCGAGGAGCGCATCTCGCAGGTGAGCAGCTCGGAGCTGGTGCGCGAATGGCGCAAGATGATCGGGCTGATCCCAGGCGCCGAGTCGCTCTCGTTCCGCGCCGAGATCGGCCGTGTCTACGAGCCGATCGACATTCAGTTCTCCGGCAACGATCTAGGGCGCCTCTCCGAGGTGGCGGATAAGGTCAAGCTGCAGCTGCGCCGCTATCCGGCGGTGTTCGATATCGAGGACAGCCTTTCCAACGGCAAGGAGGAGCTGCAGCTGGAGCTGCGCGACGAGGCGCTCGCGCTCGGCTTCACCCGCAGCAGCGTGCTCAATCAGATACGCCACGCATTCCACGGTTTCGAGGTGCAGCGGATCCAGCGCGGACGCGACGACGTGCGAGTGATGGTGCGCTATCCGGCCAACGAGCGCACTGCGGTCGCGAGTCTGGCGGAGAAGCTGATCAGCAACGGCAACGGCCAGAGGGTACCCTTGGGGCAGGTGGTCGAACTGGTCCCCGGCAAGAGCCCCTCGTCGATCATCCGCATCGACCGCTACCGCACCGTCAAGGTAACCGCCGATGTAAACAAGGCCACGGCCAACATGACGCTGATTCAGGCCGAGATCGAGCAGTTTCTGCAGCAACTGCTGGCGCAATATCCAGCCATCGGCTACGAGTTCGGAGGTGAGGCCAAGGAGCAGAGCGAGTCATTCGGCTCGATGGGGCTGGGGCTGACCGCGCTTCTTTTCATCATCTACGCGCTGCTCGCGATCCCCTTCAAATCCTACGTCCAGCCCTTCATCGTGATGTCTGTCATCCCCTTCGGCGCGATTGGCGCGCTTGGCGGCCACTGGCTGATGAACATGGAGCTGACCATGCTCAGCATGCTCGGCATGATGGCGCTGGTAGGGGTGGTGGTGAACGACAGTCTGGTGCTGGTGGACTTCATCAACAAGTACCAGCAGAAAGCCGGATTGCGGGCGGCGATCCTGGCCGCCGGCGTGGCCCGCTTCCGGCCGGTGATGCTCACCTCGCTGACCACCTTCATCGGTCTGATGCCGCTGCTGTTCGAACAGTCGACCCAGGCGCAGTTCCTGAAACCGATGGCTGTTTCGCTCGGGTTCGGTGTGCTCTTCGCCACGCTCACCACGCTGCTGCTGGTGCCCGTCAACTACATGCTGATCGAACGTGCCAGAACCAGGCTGCGGCGCTGGCTGCAGAACGACGGCGGAAGCAAGGCGCAGCCGCCAGAGAACGCCGCGGAGCCACAACCATAACCTGCGCTATCGGGCTGACCCACAACAAACGTATCTACATGAGTGCCGACCAGGCAGCTATCGGCAACCGTTTCATCTGCAGGACCAACCCGCCACGGGTGTTTCGGAAAGGCCCGTTTCCTAGCGGCTGCTGCGGCAGCTTGCGCATGCGACAGGTGCTGGAACAGAGCCTCAGGCTGCCGCGGCGGAACGCCTGACAGGGCGATCTCGACTGCCTGATCAACGGTTTTACCGACCGTGCCCGCAAACTGCTGCGCGCCAAGGGGTGGTCGCGGTCTAACAGCAGAGGGATATGGGTGAGCGGTTCCTGGTCGACTGTCGCGGGCATCTCCACTCTATCCATCGCGACTTCCACGTCCACGGCATGCCAGGCGGTTTCGACAGCATCGGCAGCGGCACGCGCGAACGTCGAGCGGTCAGTTTCTGCGCAGTTTGTCGGACAGTGCGATCGGCGTCGGATAGCGCGACACCACCAGATAGGTCGAGAGCAGAAAACTGAGCACCGTGGCCAGCTGAATCAGATAACTGGCAGTGATGCTCAGCAACCCCTGCTCGAACGCCAGTACCGCGATCAACAGCGAAAACTCGCTCATCTGCCCCAGACGCATACCTATCTCAGCCGACCTCGACGGTTCCTCGCCAAGCCGTACCAGCAGCATGCGGAATACCCAGGGTTTCAGCAGCATCATCGCGCCAACCAGTATCAGCGAAGGCAGGATCACCGCCGCCAGCATCGACAGGTCGAACCCGGCACCCAGCGAGAAGAAGAACATCACCAGAAAGAAGTCGCGCAACGGCTTCAGGTTCTCCGCCATATAGAGCGCGATCGGGTTGGTCGCCAGCGTCACGCCGGCGATGAAAGCACCTATCTCGCTCGAAAGCCCCAGTGCCTTTGCGGCCTCCGCCACCCCCAGGCACCAACCGATCGAAAGCAGGAATATATACTCGTGGATGGTGTCGAAATCGCGCAGGAACCTCAGCAGCAGGAAACGTACCAGCAGCATCGCAGCCATAATCAACAACGGCAGCGCCACCACCAGCTTTCCCACCTCCATGAGTGCCTGGCTCTGCTCGCCGCTACCTTCTATCACCAGCAGCAGCAGAATCGCGATCAGGTCCTGCAGCAGCAGGATGCTGATGATGATCTCGCCGGTGCGCTGATGATGCAGAATCGTCGTCGGCAGCAGCTTGAGGCCGATGATGGTGCTTGAGAAGAGCATCGCCGCCCCAACCAGCGCCGACTCCCACCCCTGAAGCCCGCTCCCCAGCGCGATCAACGCGCCAACAAGCCAGAAAATCAGCGAACTTAGCAGCGTCACCCAGGTGGTCTTGCGCAGCAGATTGAGCAACTCGTGCGGGTTAAGCTCGAGTCCCATCAGAAACAGCAGAAACATGATGCCGACATGGGCGATGTCCTGCACCACTTCGGGATCTCCAACCAGACCGATTGCCGACGGTCCCATCAGCACACCAAGCAGGATATAGGCGATCAACAGCGCTTGGCGCGCGTAGAGCGCCAGCGTTGCGACCACCGCCGCGCCGGAGAAAATCAGGAAAATCGTATGGACAATCTGGTCGTCATGCATGGTCGGCGCCAATCACCGGACGGTTCGAAACCACCCCGATCCTTCCTGTCTGCATCCAGAGGTGACAATTATTCAAAGCTCTCTTACTCTTGTAGGGGAACGACGCCGCCAGGCGACAATAGAGGAGACCCCCGGTGCAGCAAGCGGACAAAAAAACCGACAAAGGGGCGGCCATCATCCCCTTCGCCAGCGATCGGGGCAGACTCCGTTTCCTTCTCCATACCACCTTCACCGGCCGGCGCAAAGGGCTGCTGGTCGATTTCGGCGGCGGCGGCCGTACCGGCGAGTCAGCCGCCGCCACCGCCGCACGCGAGTTCGTCGAGGAGACCGAAGGGATGTACTTCGGCGACACTCGAGGATACCTGCAGATGCGCAGCGGCGAGATCGCCCGCCAGCAGAGTCTGATACAGCGCAGGATCGAAGCGACCCTGGCACAGCACCCCGGGTGGCAGTGCCAACGGCAGGCGTCGGGCGGCAAGATAACCAGGACCTGGCAAACCTTCTTCGTCGAAATCGACTACCGTCCTGTCACGGAGCTCAACCGGCTATGGGCGGAAGACGACGAACAACGCTATCGCAAACAGCGCGAGTTGATCTGGATGCCCGCATCGCGGCTGCTGGAGTGCTACCGGGCACACCCCGAGCGGCTGTGGAACAGGCTGCGGGAGTACCAGGGGGTCGAAGAGATCGTCGAGCAGATCGAACGCACCTACCATCCGCCGGAGAAGCTCACCCCAGCTTCCTGATGCGGTAGATATAACGCCCCGACTCCTCGAAAAATTCCTCCAGCTCGATATTGTCCGCGCTGCAGAGTACCTCGAACTCGCGTACCGAGTCGGGGTGAGTGACGATCACCTCCAGCAGCGTACCGGCCGGTTCGCGCGCCAGCGCCGCTTTGGTCTTCAACACCGGCAGTGGGCAGTTGAGCCCGGAGAGATCGACGACCACCGCTGAATTCAACGCTTCCGCAACCCCGCTCATACTCTCTACTCCCCGCCTCTCCGGCATCTGTCGATTGCCGCGGGGATCAACCCGCGCTGATAGCCTGAAAGTATAGTCACTCGGGAATCACTTGCGGAAAAGTCAGCGCCAGGCCGACTGTGCCGCGATCAGCTGCAGCTTGCAGCTGCGCGACAGTTTCTTGATCGCCAGCTCCCGCCGCAGCGCCGCCCCCTGACCCTGTTGCGGTTCGCTATAGCAGAGTCGCAGCGGCAGGCGGCCGCGGGTATACCTGGCCCCCTTGCCAGCCTGGTGCAGACGCAATCGCTGTTCCGGATCGCGCGCGACGCCGGTGTAGAGCGTGCCATCGCCGCACTCCAGGATATAGACGTACCAGATGGACGACGCCATCGGGGTCAGCGCCGCGCCTGTTGCAGCAGATCGATCAGCGCAGCGCCCTTGTGGTAGGTCTCCTGGTACTCCTGCTCGGGATCCGAGTCGGCGACGATGCCGCCGCCGGCCCAGAACGAGGCGCGGCTCTGTGCGATCTGCAGCGTGCGAATCGCGATATTGGTATCCATGTCGCCATCGTAGCCGATATAGCCGATTGCGCCGCAATAGAGGCCGCGGCGGTACGGTTCGAGCTCCTCGATGATCTGCATCGCTCGCAGCTTGGGCGCACCGGTGATCGAGCCGCCGGGGAAGCAGGCACGCAACAGCGACAGGGAACTCTCCCCGTCAGCCAAGCTGCCCTGCACCGTGCTTACCAGGTGATGTACCCGGCTGAAGCTCTCCAGCTTGAACAGCTCCGGAACCTCGACGCTGCCGGGGACGCACACCTTGCCGATGTCGTTGCGCAGCAGATCGACGATCATCAGATTCTCCGCCCGATCCTTGGGGCTCTGCTGCAGCGCCTCGGCCAGTCTGCGATCGGCTTCCACGGTAGCGCCACGCGCCGCGGTGCCCTTGATCGGCCGGGTCTCGACCCGGCCGTCGCGGCAGCTCAGGAAACGCTCCGGCGAGGAGCTGAGTACGCAGCAGCCGGGGGTGTTCAGATAGGCGGCATAGGGGGCGGCGCTCAGCTCCCGCAGGCGAAGGTACGCCGGCCAGGGATCACCCTCGGCGTTGATCGAGAAGCGGCGCGCGAAGTTGACCTGGTAGCAGTCGCCCGCCCGGATATAAGCCTGAATGCGAGCGAACGCATGCAGGTAGTCATCGTGCGAGATGTCGCAAAGGAGCGCGCCGTGGGTTGCGAAGGGGTCGGTATGGCGCCCCCCCTGTCGTTGCTGCTCCAGCAGCCAGGGGCGGCGCTGCCGGGGCGCATCGCCGACACCCACCACCCAGCTGCGCCGGCGCTGGTGATCGACCACCAGCGCCCAGTCGTAGATCCCGATCGCCATCTCGGCAGCCGCGGCATCATGCTCGGCCAGCGACGGTAGTCGCTCTATCCGCCGCGCGAGATCGTAGCCGAACCAACCGATTGCACCACCGTAAAAAGGGATCCCCCGCAGAGGCTCGAGCTGCACTCCCAGCAGCCGCTGCAGCAGCGAGAAGGGATCCTCGGACGACTCCGACTCCCCTTCCGGCGTGACCAGGGTCGTGGTGGCACCGTGAGTCAGCAGCCAGCTGTGCGGATCGCTGGTCATGATATCGTAGCGCCCCTCCATACTGCCGGGTCGTCCGCTGTCGAGAAACGCAGACCAGGGGCGCCCCGCAAGACGGGCAAAAAGCTCCGCGCTGTGCTCACGGTAGGGAAACTGCAGGGCGGTAGGCTTCATCGGGACTCCGTGCTCTGTCGCGTGCAGATGATAACCGCTTAGCATGCCCCTGCAAGGATCCGGTTTACCCCCGAAGGGATGATGGGTTAGGGTTGCGACAGTGCTGACTCGCAGGCGCCAGCCGAAATGCCAGAGAAAACGGTAACCGATGGAGAGAGGCCATTGTCCCCAATCCACCCGCAAGATGAGCGCAGGCGCCCGGGTGCCGCCAAGGGACGCCAGCCGGATCCGGAGAGCCAGCGGCAGATCCGGGAACTCCTTGGCGAGCGCCCACGCCGCGCCGATCTGCTGATCGAATACCTGCATTTGATCCAGGATCGCTACGGCCACATCCTGCTTGACCAGTTGGCGGCATTGGCCAGGGAGTTGCGACTGGCCGACGCGGAGGCCTACGAGGTGGCCAGCTTCTACCACCATTTCGACCTGATCCGCGAAGACGAGGCGCCTCCTCCGCCGCTGACGGTGCGCGTTTGCGACTCTCTATCCTGCGCATTAGCCGGAGCGGAACAGCTGCTGCAGCGGTTGATGCAGGAACTGGGCGACGAGATCAGGATTCAGCGCGTTGCCTGCGTGGGTCGCTGCGCCGAGGCACCTGTCGCGGTCGTCGGCGACAACCCACTGACGCATGCAACCCCGCAGCAAGTTGTGCGCTGTATCGAAGCGGGGGAGAGCCGGGCTGAGATGCCTCCAGCCGTCACCTACTCCCGCTACCGCGAGCAGGGCGGCTATCGGCAACTGCAAAGGATCGCAACGGCCGACGAGGCGACGTATGAGGCGGTGGTGGCAATGCTCGAGCAGGCGCACCTGCGGGGGCTCGGCGGTGCGGGCTTTCCTGCCGGACGCAAGTGGCGCATCCTGCGCCGGCAGCCCGCGCCACGCCTGCTGGCGGTCAATATCGACGAGGGCGAGCCCGGCACCTTCAAGGACCGGCACTTTCTCGAACAGGATCCGCACCGCTTCCTCGAGGGAATGCTGATCGCCGCGCAGGTCGTTGGCACGCGCGAGATATACATCTACCTGCGCGACGAGTATGCGGGCGCGAGAGCGCTGCTGGAGCAAGAGCTGGCAGCGCTGCGCCGGGATCCTCCGATTGCGCTGCCACCGATCCATCTGCGGCGCGGCGCCGGCGCTTACATCTGCGGCGAGGAGTCGGCGATGATCGAGTCGATCGAGGGCAAACGCGGTATGCCACGCCTGCGCCCCCCCTATATTGCCGAGAGAGGTCTGTTCGGGCTGCCCACGCTGGAACACAACATGGAGACGCTGTTCTGGGTGCGCGACCTGCTGGAGCAGGGGACGGAGTGGTTCTGCGGAGCGGGAAGGCACGGCCGCAACGGTCAGCGCGCCTTCTCCGTCAGCGGAAGGGTGCGCCGACCCGGCGTCTACGTTGCCCCGGCCGGTATCACATTACGCGAACTGATCGACGAGTATTGTGGTGGCATGGCACCGGGCGAGGAGCTCTACGGCTATTTCCCAGGGGGCGCCTCGGGTGGAATTCTGCCCGCCTCGCTGGCCGATATCCCGCTCGATTTCGACACCCTGCAGGAGTATGGCTGCTTTATCGGTTCGGCCGCGGTGATCGTCTTCTCGCGTCGGGACAGCGCACGGGAGCTGGCGCTCAATGCGATGCGCTTCTTCGCCGACGAATCCTGCGGACAGTGCACACCGTGCCGAGTCGGCAGCGACAAGGCGGCTCGGCTGATGGCGGCGCCGGAGTGGGATCAGCCGCTGCTCGCGGAACTTGCCGAGACGATGCGCGACGCTTCGATCTGCGGACTCGGCCAGGCGGCACCCAACCCGATGCTGTCGGTAATGCGTTATTTCCCGGACGAGCTGGAGCAACGATGAACGAAGAGCGGGAAATACGGCCGCTGCAACCAACCGAGGCGCGGATCCGTTTCACGCTCGACGGCACCGAGCTCAGTGCCGCTCCCGGCGAGACAGTGCTTCAGGCAGCGCAGCGGCAGGGGATGGAGATTCCCAATCTTTGTGCCGGCAAGGGTCTTCGCACAGACGGCAACTGCCGCGTCTGCATGGTCGAGATAGAGGGGGAGCGACAACTGGCGGCCGCCTGCTGCCGCACACCCAGCGAGGGGATGCACGTCCTGAGCGGCAGTGGACGGTCGGCGCGTGCGCAGCGCATGGTGCTGGAGCTGCTGCGGGGCGATGTCGACGCACAGGATACGTTCGAGAAGAGTGAGCTCGACCACTGGTGCCGCCAGCTGGGGGTCGAAACGTCACGCTTCCCCGCGCGCCTGCACCCCCCAACTGATGCGAGCCACCCGGCGATCGCCGTCAATCTCACCGCATGCATCCACTGCACCCGCTGCCTGCGTGCCTGCCGCGAGACCCAGGCGAATGATGTCATCGCTTTGGCCGGACGCGGCGCCGACACCGAGATCGTCTTCGATATGGCCGATCCGATGGGACTCAGCAGCTGCGTCGGCTGCGGCGAGTGTGTACAGGCCTGCCCCACCGGCGCGCTAAGTTCGGCAACGACGAACGGCATGCTGAGGGAGGAGCGGCGCGTCGCTTCGATCTGCCCCTACTGTGGCGTCGGTTGCCAACTGAACTACCATGTCGCAGAGAATCGCATCAGCCATGTCAGCGGGCGCGATGGCCCCGCCAATAAAGGGCGCCTCTGCGTGAAGGGGCGCTACGGCTTCGACTACGTTCACCACCGGCAGCGTCTGACCACGCCTCTTATCCGGCGGAAGGATGCGCCCAAGCGGGCCGAACTGGGACTCGACCCGACCGATCCGCTGCGCGATTTCCGCAGCGCCAGCTGGGACGAAGCGCTGGCGCTGGCGGCCGAGGGGCTGCGCCGTATCCGCGACCGCGACGGTGGCCGCGCGCTGGCCGGCTTCGGCTCCGCCAAAGGCTCCAACGAAGAGGCCTACCTGTTCCAGAAGCTGGTACGTACAGGTTTCGGCAGCAACAACGTGGATCACTGCACCCGCCTGTGCCACGCCTCCTCGGTCGCCGCGTTGTTGGAGATGATCGGCTCGGGAGCTGTCTCCAACCCGGTCGCAGACGTCAGCAAGACCGACGTCATCCTGGTCATAGGTTCGAACACCACGGAAAACCACCCGGTTGCCGCGACCTTTTTCAAGAACGAAGCGCGCCAGGGCAAGAAGTTGATCGTCATGGACCCGCGCCGCACGGCAATTGCCGCCCACGCCACCCACTACCTCCAGTTCAAACCCGATACCGACGTCGCGCTGCTGAACGCGCTGATGCACGCTGTGATCGACCAGGGACTGGTCGATCAGCCGTTCATCGACACGCGCACCCAGGGCTTCGCCGAACTGCAGGCTCACCTGGCCCCCTTCACCCCGGAACGTATGCAGGAGATCTGCGGCATCGATGCACTGCGCATACGCGAGGTCGCACGTATCTACGCCAGCGCCGGGAGCGCGATGATTTTCTGGGGTATGGGAGTCTCCCAGCACGTTCACGGCACCGACAATGCACGTGCGCTGATTTCGCTGGCACTGATCTGCGGCCAGATAGGCAGGCCGGGGACCGGACTTCATCCGCTGCGCGGACAGAACAACGTCCAGGGCGCCTCCGACGCCGGGCTGATACCGATGATGTTCCCCGACTACCGGCGCGTCGACGATCCGCAGGCACGGAAGCGATTCGAGTCGCTCTGGCAGTGCCGACTGGACGACCGTCCCGGCCTCACCGTGGTGGAAACCATGCATGCGATCAACGCGGGCGAGGTCAAGGGGTTGTATGTAATGGGTGAAAACCCGGCAATGTCGGACCCCAATCTCAATCAGTCACGGGCGGCACTGGCGGCACTCGAGCATTTGGTGGTGCAGGATATCTTCATGACCGAAACCGCCTGGTACGCGGACGTGATCCTGCCCGCCAGCGCCTTCGCCGAAAAGGACGGAAGTTTCACCAACACCGACCGGCGGGTGCAGCTGGGACGTCGCGCGCTCGAGACGCCAGGAGAGGCGAGAGCCGACCTGCAGATCATCCAGCAGCTGGCCGCCGGAGTTGGACTGCAGTGGCGCTATACGGGCCCGGAGTCGGTGTTCGAGGAGATGCGCCAGGCGATGCCGAGCATCGCCGGTATCAGCTGGCAACGGCTGCAGCAACAGGATTCGCTCACCTACCCCTGCCTGGATGAGCAGGATCCCGGACAGGCGGTGCTCTTCGCTACGCGCTTTCCCACCGGGGACGGGCGCGCACGGCTCACTCCCGCGCCCTTTCGCAATGCCGACGAACTGCCCGACGACGACTACCCCTGGGTATTGATCACCGGACGACAGCTGGAGCACTGGCACACCGGCACGATGAGCCGCCGCAGCCGGGTCCTGGACAGGATAGAGCCCGAGCCGGTGGCTTCGCTCCATCCGCACGACGCCGCCGCCATCGGCGCGCCCGCCGGCGCGCCCATCCGCCTCCGATCACGGCGCGGCATGGTGGTCGCAACCCTGCGGCTTGACCCTGGGCTGCAACCGGGACAGGTGTTCCTCCCCTTCTGCTACCAGGAAGCGGCCGCCAATCTGCTGACCAACGAGGCGCTGGACCCGACCGCCAAGATTCCCGAGTTCAAATTCTGCGCACTGCAGGTGGAGCACGCCGCCGCGACGGATTGAGGCGCACCATCGGGTTCGGCTCAAGTTGACGGAGGAATCGCCGATGTTGGTCTATCGAAAAGGGGGATTTCCCCTCCGAAAACCAACCCGGTACACCTTCTGGAGAGGGCGAGAGGCCAACGCGAACCATGGACTCACTGGACAAAAACCGTCTGTTGCTGGAGATGGACAAATCCATCAGCGACCTGAATCGTGAAATCATCAATCCCGCAATTCCCGAACTGCAGCTGAAAGATCTGCAACCGGTGATTACCTTGGTTGCGATGGCCAGAAAAGAGTATCTCAAGGCGCTGTTCGATATCGCTGCCGAGTGTCCCTCGGCACTGCCGACGCCACAACAGGTGGCGCGACTCGCCGAACTGAGGAGCAGTTACGAGGAGCTGCTCGCCGGAGCCCGGGCAATGGAGACCGCAATCGAACGCGGCTATCTCGATATCCAGCGCTGAATCCCGCCTCCACTCAACATTAGCGGAGGCGGGCCGTGAACAGAACCGCCGCGATATTGGCCAGCGCCAGCAGCAGAAACAGGCCGGGTAGCGTCCCGCCCATGCCCAGCCAAATCGCGCTCGCGACTGCGGACAGCACCATGAAGAGCGCATTGAGGACGTTTACCGCGGCTATATTCCGGGCTCGATGCGCGGGATTGCTGCGCGCTTGTATGAGCGCGTTCAACGGCACGATATAGACCCCGCCGGCCAGCGCGATGAGGAACAGGTCGAGCAGCACCCTGCCCCCCCGCCACTCCCCGACAAACTGCGTCACAGTACTCGTCGTAGCTGGATGATGGAGTAGAAACGCCGTGCTGGAGAGATAAAGATCCAGCGAAAAAAGCGTAATGCCCAGCGCGCCGAGCGGCACGAATGTCGTGCGTAGGGCCCCCCTCAGCAGTCGGTTGCAGAGCATCGAACCCACGCCGATACCGACGGAGAATGCGAGCAGCAACAACGTCACCAGCAATTCGTCACCGCCCAGCACCTGCCGCCCCAGGTTCGGCATCTGCGCCAGGAAGGTCGCCCCTACGAGCCAGAACCAGGAGACAGCCAGTGTCGGCAGGAAAACATCCCGCGCCGCCGCTGCATGGCTGACGATCCGCCAGGTCTCGGCCACGAAGTTCATGCTGACACGTAGCTGCGGCGCCGCTGCCCGGGTGGCAGGGATCGCACGGGCGGTCAGCCAGCCGGCGACGGCGATCGCCACCACCATGAGTGAGATCAGAATACCGCCGGAGCCTGTCAGAATCAGCAGTCCACCGGCCAGCGTACCCAACAGTATCGCGACAAAGGTGGCGGCCTGAATCAGACCATTGCCGGCTATAAGCTCGTCGTCGGCGAGATGATCGGGCAGGATGCTGTACTTGAGCGGGCCGAAAAATGCCGACTGGCTCCCCATGAGAAAGAGTACGCAAAGCAAAAAATATAGGTTGTCCAGGTAGAAACCCAACCCCGCGCCCAGCATCAACAGGATTTCGACCTGCTTGACCAGGCGAATCAAGCGAGCCTTGTCATAGTGATCGGCTAGCTGCCCGGCCGTGGCCGAGAAGAGAAAGAAGGGGAGGATGAAAACGCCCGCCGCCGCGGTCACCATAAGACCGGCGTCGACTCCGGCATCGGCGGCCAGTCTGAAGGTGATCAGAATGACCAGCGCATTCTTGAACAGGTTGTCGTTGAAAGCGCCCAACGCCTGGGTCGCGAACAGCGGCAGGAAGCGACGTTCCCGCAATAGACTGAACTGACTCTTCAACATGACACCGGGCCGATAGCAGCCGCCGACAGACGCGCCGATGCCGACTGTCCGCGCAGCCCTTGAGCGAATCCCGGATTGACCATCGGAACCAAGATGCCAGGCTCCCGGCGGCTTGCGAAAGAGCGGGGAAACCCCTCTGCGAAGGCCTGTCGGTGGGCATTGCTGGAAGCGAGCGCAAGGCTGTTCATGGTGGGAGCGGAATGACCGGGGGGGCGCGGCTTTGGCTTCAGGGTTTCAGCGGCTTGTCGGGATCGTCGGGCACCGGATCGTAACCGCCCTCGTGAAAGGGATGACAGCGCGAAATCCTCTTCACTCCAAGCCAGACGCCTCGCAACACCCCGAACCGCTCGACCGCCTCTTGGGTATAGGCCGAGCAACTCGGCATATAGCGGCAGTTGTTACCGAGCAACGGGCTGATCAGATAGCTGTAGCCCTTGATCAGCGCGATAACCAACCCTTTCATACCCCTCCATCGACGGCTCCTGGGGATTGCGACCGCCATGATGGGCAGAACCTTACCACACCGGCCGCTTCGCAATCAGCCGCGACCACGCCTGCTTGCGATGCTGCCATGGCTAAGGATAATCTGCGACAACCTCAATCCTGACAACAGAGAGATCATGAGTAACGCCAGGCTGGTCCTGCAGCCGCCAAGTGGAAAGGCGCCTCCAGCGCATGACATCGTTCTTGCACGTCTCATCAGCAGCGGGTTGATCGGCGCGCCCTTTGCGCCCGTAGCCGACGCCTGGCTGGCCGGAGAGAATTTTCTGCAGCAGGTAAGCTTTCTCGGCTGCTCACCGCATCTGAAATTGGAGCCGCCAGCGGAGGGTGGCTTCGACTTCTGCCATATCCGCCTGCGCGGCCCCTACCACCAGGCGCGCCTGCTTTCGGCCGGCAACACCCGCCCGCCGCGCTGTCCGGCATGCGGTAACGGTCTGAAATCCTGGAGAACACTGGAAGCGGCCTGGTCGGTCGGCCACGACGGGCCAGAGGTGAGTTGCGCCAGCTGCGGGAAGCGCTCCGGCCCCGCGCAGCTGCAATGGCGGCGCAGTGCCGGTTTCGGCAATCTGTTCGTCGAGATCTGGGGCATCTACCCGGAAGAGGCGATACCCCAGCAGACCCTGCTGCAGACGTTGGGCGGCGACGAAGGCGGTTGGCGCCACTTCTACCTGCTGCACTGAGCCCCGCGGAGATGTCGTGTCTGGCGCAATAGGAACCGGGTCTCAGGCGACCAGATCCAGCTCTTTCGGAATCAGCAGATCTATGCCTATCGGCAGGTGATCGGAGAGCGGGTAGTCGAGCACGCGCGCGTTCTCCACCCCAAGTGAGGCGGAGACCAGGATGTGATCGATGCGTCGTTGCGGTCGCCAGCTCGGAAAGGTGCCGCTGTCGCAGCAGGATTGACGCAGGTTGGCGTTGCGCATCAACAGCCGCAACTCCTCGGATTCGCCGGCGCAGTTCATGTCGCCCATGACCACCAGATTGCGCTCGTCCGCCACCAGTTCGCTAACGAACCTGACCTGGCGCAAACGGCCGCGTCGGCTCAATGCAAGATGCATGATGCAGACCGCCAGCCCCTCATCCCCGCCAAATCGGCAGATAATCACCCCCCTGCCCGGCAGGCCCGGTAACGGATGCTCCTCTACCATCGTTGGTTTCCTGCGGCAGAGCAGACCGTTGCTGTGCTGCGCCAACTTGCCGATGCGGCGGTTGGTCTGCGCAAACCAGTGGGGGAACTGCGCCTGTTGCGCGAGGTACTTGGTCTGATCGACGAATCCGCTGCGCAGACTGCCTGCATCCACCTCCTGCAGACCGACCAGATCGAAAGGCCGGATCATGGCGGCGATGCGATCGAGATTCAATAATCGGTCACGGTGCGGCAGGACGTGCTTCCACCCCTGCGTCAGGTAGTGGCGAAAGCGCTGGGTGTCTATTCCTGTCTGAATGTTGTAACTGAGCAGCCTGAGCCTTTGCTGATCGCTCTTCTGATACCGCACATTCCCCCCTCGCCAGCCGCTGAACAGGCTCGCCCCGGTCGAGCCGCGTCGCGCCTATTTGGTGGTGATGCCGCGCTCACGCTCCACCTTGCCGATCAGGTAATCGGTTACCTTCATCATAGCCTCTCCGACAAGACCCGTAACGCGGTATTTTCCGTCGATGACGATCGACGGTACTGCGCGCACCTCGTAGCGGTCGGCCAACGCCTCCGCGCGTCGTGCCTGAGTGTTCACCGCAAACGACTTCATCGCCTTGCGGTAGGCGACCAGATCGACACCCTGCTCCTCGAGGAACGCTTCCATATCCCCCTGCGTCGCAAATTGCTCGCCCTCGTTGTGGATCGCGTGGAAGATCTTCGCATGCAACGTATCGGAGAGCCCCATAAGCCGCAGTGCGTAGAAAGTCTTGCCGTGCATTTTGATGGTTTCGCGGTTGAACATCGCCGGCACCCGGTCGAAATCGACGTTTGCGGGCTTGCGCTTCAGCCAGGCGTCGAGATGGGGCTCCAGTTGATCGCAGTGCGGGCAGGTGTAGAGGAAAAACTCGCTTACCTTGACCCGATCGCCCTCGCCACCGGGCTGCTCGGGGAAGATCGAGAAGTAGTGAACATCCTCCTCAAAACTCTGCTGGGCCACGGCCAGACCGTGCCCGAAAATCGCTATCAGCAGCACCGCGGCCAGTTTCAAACTCTGTTTCATCTTCTATCCTCGATTGTTTGGACTCTTGCTCTGACCGCCTCGCCAAATACAGCGACGGCCAACCCTCTATCCGACCCAACTACCCGTCGAGGGTTCACTCCTTCCGCAATCGCGGCAGCGGGGTGTCGTCGTGCAACCCCGGATATCCCCGGGTCCCACCTGTGGGAGATGTCGAAGCGCAATGGGCTGCGCGGAAAGTTGGGAATCTACAATGTCCGGCCGGCTGACCTCAACCCGCGCCTGGTGCTACATGAAAAAAAAGGGGCGGCCAATGGCCACCCCCTGATGATCAACAGCCCGCCAATACTCGTATCAGCGCAGGCCCTGTACATACTGGGCAACGGCCGCGATCTCCGCATCTGTCATGTTGCCGGCGACGCCACGCATCATCTTGGCCGGGTCGTTGGTGCGCGTACCGGAGCGGAAATCCTTCAATGCCTTGGCAATGTAGCTGGCATGCTGCCCGCTGATACGCGGGAAATTGGCGGGTGCATTGCCGATCCCGGTAGGACCGTGACACGCCATGCAGGCAGGCACCTTGGAATTGGCATTGCCCGCGCGATAGATCTTCTCGCCCAAAGGCACCTGGTCGGCGGCGGCAGTGCCGGCATTCTGCTGCTGACTGCTGAAATAGGCGGCCAGATCCTGCATATCCTGCTCGCTCAGGGGCGCCGCCATCGGCGACATCAGGTCATTCTTGCGAGTACCACCTTTGAAGTGCTGCAGCTGGGCGACGATGTAGTTCGGGTGCTGACCGGCGAGCTTGGGCCATTCGGGGTTGGCACTGTTGCCATCCGCACCATGACAGGCCATACAGGTAGCCGATTTGGTTTTACCGGCCGCTGCATCGCCGGCAGCCTGAACGCCCGCTGTTGCCATAGCCAATGCGATTGAAACTGAAACTAGCCACTTGTTCATGGTCGCTTTTCCCACTCGTTCACTAAAGAAAATTCTGTTCTCGATCCTGCGCTCATGCGGTCTCGTGACGTCGGTCATCGGGGCGATACCGCAATAGTTTTTGGAGGCTCGCGTAAAACCGTGAATGTATACCAGAAGCTGCTCTGCTCGGCAAATCAACCTTGTTTATATCGGGAATTTTGCAGGCCCACCAAACAGCGTTGAACGCGTACTTGACGCTCGACTCCGACACGGCGCAGAAGAACCCGGAACATGCTGCCTGGATTCCGCTAGAATGGCGCTTTTTCATCAGCGAAGAGATGGGCGGCATCCGCACGGGAGATGAGTGAGTACGCCAAATCCGCATATGGCAATACTTACGGGGAGAAAGCACTCTCTGATGGGCGCGAGCCGGCTGCTGGGCCTACCGTCGCACCTCGATCGAGCACCGCAGTCAGACATCTCTCCCGTACCGGGGCGCCCTGGGGAGATCCATTGAAGCACGTATCCCCCTCCCCCGGTTCGCGCTCGCTGCGCTGGTTTCTGGCGAGCCGTCCGAAAACGCTCGGCATCTCGCTGGCGCCGGTGGTGGTCGCCTCGGCGCTGGCCTATCGGGAGCAGGGACTCTGGTCGATGACGACCATGCTGGTATCGCTGTTCGCGGCGGTTGCGATCCAGATCGGCACCAATCTCTACAACGATGCAGCGGACTTCGAACGCGGCGCAGACA
>JAGRGU010000105.1 GCA_020445335.1 Gammaproteobacteria bacterium | reverse complement strand
GATCCAGCTTGATCATCGTGACCTTCAGCCCGCGGGCCTCCAGCAAAGCACCCAGCGACGCGGCGGCGATACCTTTACCTAGGGAAGAGACCACGCCGCCCGTGATAAAAACGAATTTCGTCATGAAAAAAGTTCGCGACAGGAAAGGAACGGGACGGCGTTGTAACTTAACAGAAAGGCGCTTCGTTCTCAATCGGACCGGCCTCGCCGCCGCTGCCGTCACAGCACCCGCTGCCCCCAGAGCCAGCAGCGAAACAACGGCCTCTAGGTCGGCAATTGCGGCCTGTCTGAGTTTTGTCATAAAACCCGGTAGTTATAAGATTGATTTGGATCAAGAATTCTCTTGATCCAGGTCAACCATGGGGCCACAATAGGGTTATCGCATTCGACTCCCTGGGCAACGAGCTTTGAGCGACCGGAATATCATCTCATTCGAGAACATCAAGATCGCCTGCAAGAGCTGCAGCCTCGTCACGCTCTGTCTGCCGATGGGTTTGGAGCCTGACGACATGGATCGTCTCGACCGGATCATCAAGAGGAGCCGGCCGCTTCATCGCGGCGACCACCTGTTTCGCGAAAGCGACAAGTTTCAGTGCCTCTACATCGTCAAGACCGGTTCGGTCAAAACCTACGCCCCCAGCGAGGACGGCGGGGAACAGGTACTGGGTTTTCACCTGCCAGGCGAGCTGATCGGACTCGACGCCATCGAAAACGCGACCCACAACTGCTCGGCCAAGGTACTCGAGACTTCGGCCATCTGCGAAATTCCGTTCAACCACCTGGAAGAGCTGAGCACCAGCATGCCCAGCCTGCAGCACCAGATGTACCGTCTGCTGAGTCGTGAGATCAGCCAGGATGAGAACATGCTGACGCTGCTGGGCAAGAACAACGCCGAAGAGCGTCTGGCTGCGTTCCTGATGAGCCTTTCGGGGCGCTTCAAGCGCCGTGGCTTCTCCCCTTACGACTTCTATCTGAGCATGTCCCGTCACGAGATCGGCAACTATCTGGGACTTGCGGTGGAGACTGTGAGCCGGCTCTTCACCCGCTTCCAGGAGGAGGGGCTGCTGGAGGTAGAGCGCAAGCATATCCAGCTGATCGATCTCGAGCGACTGGCGCAGGTTGCGCGCCGCACCCACTCCGATCGCGGCCGTATTCAATCGACCTGACGCAGATCCTCCTTTTCAGCTCTCCCCTTTCCAGAGGCAGTTACCACCGCTGGCGCGGTCGATACCGGCCAGCGCCGCGCGGTGCAGCGCCAGCTCCTCGCCGCTGGCGCGAATGACAGCCAGCGGCGCACGTTCGCCGGCCACTCTGCGGATAGCCTGCACCCCATCTGCGGCGGCGTCTTCGCCGCTGTCCAGCAGCAGCGCAGCCTGCCCCCCGGTCATTGCCAGATAGACTTCTGCCAGTATCTCCGAGTCGAGCAGCGCGCCGTGCAATTCGCGCTGGCTGTTATCGATATCGTAACGCTTGCAAAGCGCGTCCAGACTGTTGCGCTGGCCGGGGTGGATCCGCTTCGCGAGTGCCAGCGTATCGGTGATCTCGCATAGCTGCTGCAGCGGCTGCCACTGCTGTGGCAGCCGCTGCAGCTCGTGATTCAGAAATCCCACATCGAAGGGTGCGTTGTGGATGATCAGCTCGGCACCGCGCAGAAAATCCATCAGGTCGACAACGACGTCGCCAAAACGGGGTTTGTCGGCGAGAAACGCATTGCTGATGCCGTGCACCTCCTCCGCAGCCTTGTCGATCTCCCGATCAGGCTGCAGATATTGGTGAAAATTACGGCCGGTCAGGCGCCGCTCAACCATCTCGACGCAACCGATCTCGATGATGCGATGCCCCTGCGCCGGGTCGAGCCCGGTGGTTTCGGTGTCAAGCACGATCTGTCGCATTCGTCTCTCCTTTGCCACTAGCGGCCGAGCGTCGCTATGCCCAGATTGGCAAGCTGATCGGCACGTTCGTTCTCCGCATGCCCGCTGTGGCCCTTCACCCAGCGCCACTCCAGGTCGTGCAGCGATACCTGTGCGTCCAGTTGCTGCCAGAGGTCGATATTCTTGACCGGCGCGCGTGAAGCCGTGCGCCAGCCGTTACGCTTCCAGTTACCGATCCATTCCGTGATACCCCGCTTCACGTACTGGGAATCGGTGGTTATCCGCACCGGCGAAGGTCTGGTCAGGGCTTCCAGCGCACGGATCACCGCCAGCAGCTCCATGCGGTTGTTGGTGGTATCGGGCTCGCCACCGTAGAGCTGCCTCTCCTTGCCGCGGAAACACAACAACGCGCCCCAGCCGCCCGGACCTGGATTTCCCTTACAGGCACCATCGGTATAGATATCCACTCGCTCAACCACGCCCGCCCCCCCCTCTATTCAACGGCAGATGCGTCGTGGGTTCGATCGCCCGCCCCCCCAGCAGGGAGCGCCGCAGACTCCAGTGGGGCCTGAGTGGCGTCAGCGTCGAAACCCTTTTGGTCGCTTCAACCAGGTAGACGCCCGCTGCGTAGGGCCACCAGCGCCTACCGAAGTGTTCGAGCATCTCCAGCCGCGTCATCAGCTTGTGCTGGCGCAGGGGCGGACGATACATCATTGTCTGCGTCTCTTCGACTTTGAAGCCGAGCAGCGAAAGCCAGTCCTGCAGACGATGCGAGGGCAGCAAGGAAACGGGAGCAGGCAGTCGATGTTGCCAGTGGCGCAGCTTCCAACCCACTCCCCAGAGACTCCAGGGATTGAACCCCACCACGACCAGCTTACCCTCCGGAATCAACACCCGGTCGGCTTCGCGCAATATCTGATGTGGGTCGGGGTAGAACTCGAGCGTATGCGGCAGCACCAAAACGTCGACGCTGTCGCTGGCGATAGGCATCCTGTTCGGCAACCCCCTGACCCAGCTGAAACCCTCGCCCTGCGGCCGCTCCGGGGAGATCAGGGTGCGCGCACGCAGACGTGCCGGAATCAACCCCGGATTGGCGCCGCCGATGGACCCGACCTGCAGCAACTGGAAGCCGAAGTAGTGACGGCAGATCGCCTCCATGGCGGCCCTCTCCTGCTCCAGCAGCAGCGTGCCGGGATACTGGCTGAACCATCGGTTCACCACCGCTGTGAGGCTGGTGTTCGGCAGCTCGCCGTCCGTCACGCCCGACGCCACCGCACACCCGACGCCCGTCTTAACCTCGGAGTGCGTTTACGTATATACTGTCGCATCCTTTTTCCTGACGGGCCGCCTGACCCAGAGCCAAGCCACCCGCATGAATAGATCAGACCCAATCTCCCGTTTCAGGCTGCTCTGCTGGCCGGCAGCAATGTTGCTGCTCTCCGGCTGCCAGGCGACATTGCCGTCACGCGATCATGTCGCCAGCACCACCACGGCCATCAACGATACCACTCCCGACGGTTCGTTGACCACGGAGTGGCCGCAGGCCCCGGCGCTGTCGGGCACATTGGCCGGTCTCGACTTGAGCGGCCCGGAGGGCGAAAGCTCCCTTTGGCAGCGCATCCGGCGGGGTTTCCAATTGAGCACCCCGGAGAACCAGCGCGTCAGCCGTCACCTGAAATGGTATGCCAAACATCCGCAGCATCTGCATCGGGTCGGCGAGCGGGCACGCCCCTATCTCCACCATATCGTTGACGAACTCGAAAAACGGAATATGCCGCTGGAGCTGGCGCTGTTGCCCGCGGTCGAGAGCGGGTTTCGTCCTACCGCCTACTCTTCCTATCGCGCCGCGGGCATCTGGCAGTTCATCCCCTCAACCGGGAAGATGTTCGGATTAGAACAGAACTGGTGGTACGACGGAAGACGCGACATTGTCGCCGCCACCGATGCGGCACTCGACTACCTGGAGAGTCTGGCAGAGCAGTTCGACGGCGACTGGGAACTGGCACTGGCAGCCTACAACTCGGGCGCCGGTACCGTGCGTAGAGCTATTCGCAAAAATCGCGAGCGCGGCAAGCCGACCGACTACTGGTCGCTGAAACTGCCACGCGAAACCCAGAGTTACGTGCCTCGGCTGTTGGCGCTGAGCCGGGTGGTTTCCGATCCGGATCAGGCCGGCAACAGGCTGCCGGTGATTCCCAATCGCCCCCATTTTTCCACGGTCGATGTCGGTAGCCAGATCGACCTGGCGCTGGCTGCCGAGATGGCCGGGATATCCGAATCGGAGCTACGCGATCTCAATCCCGGGTTCAACCGCTGGGCATCGCCGCCCGAGGGACCACACCACCTGGCTCTGCCGATCGACAGGATTCCCGTTTTCGAGCGGGAACTGGCCAGGTTAGATGTCAAGTCGAGACTGCCCTGGTCGCGTTACGCGATTCGCAGCGGCGACACACTCGGTGCTATCGCGCGTCGCCACGGCACTACAGTCGCTGCGATCAAGCGTGCCAACAATCTGTCGAGTAACCGTATCAGCGCCGGCGGGCATCTCCTGATTCCGGGTGATATCGCCAAGGCACCGCCGCGGACGAGCGTGCTCGCGGATGCCTCCGCAACTGGCGGCAGTTATACCGTTAAGCCGGGTGACAGCCTCTGGTCGATCGCCCGTCAACACAACCTCAGCCATCATAGGCTGGCGGCATGGAACAGTATGGCCGTCACCGAAACACTGCAGCCGGGGCAGCAACTGGTGCTCTCCGGAGTCGCCACACGCGCCACGCTTACCTCGCTCAACTACAAGGTTCGTAAAGGCGATTCACTGGCAAGCATCGCCAGAAGATTCAACGTCAAGGTGGCTGATCTGCACCGCTGGAACCATCTGCCGGGCCAGTATCTGCAGCCGGGCCAGAGTATCCAGCTGCAGCTGAATCTCGCTGATCAGTCCATCTAACGACGACGGGACTACGCCTCCGACAGTCTGATGCAACGCGCGCTGTGACTGGCGCTGATGTGCACCTCCTGCGGATAAGCACTACGGCACGCAGCGACGGCACGACTGCAGCGTGGATGGAAATGACACCCTTGCGGCGGATTCGCCGGCGACGGCATATCCCCCTGTAACACGATCACCTTACGACCCGCCTCGGACTCGATGCGTGGCACCGCGGAGAGCAATGCCTGTGTGTAGGGGTGGCTTGGTGACTCCAGCACCTCGTCGACACTCCCCTGTTCGACGATCCGCCCCAGATACATCACCGCTACCCGATGGGCAAGATAGGAGACCACCGAGATATCATGCGTGATGAACAGATAGGCGAGTCCGTGTTCCCGTTGCAACGACTTCAGCAGATTCAGCACCTGCGCCTGCACCGACACGTCCAGCGCGCTGACCGCCTCGTCGAGCACCAGCACGTCGGGGTTCAGCGTGAGGCAGCGCGCGATCGCGATGCGCTGGCGTTGGCCGCCGGAGAATTCGTGCGGGTACTTGCCGAAGGCACGGCCGTCGAGGCCCACCTTCTCCAGCAGGCTGCGCGCGCGCTGCTCGCGATCGGCCATGTCCTGGCCGACACCGTGGATCTCCATCGGCTCGACCAGGGTCTGGCCGATGGTGAAGCGCGGGTTGAGGCTGGCGTAGGGGTTCTGGAACACGACCTGGATGCGGCGGCGCATGTGTTGCCGCTCGGCGTCGCTGAGCTTGAGCAGGTCCTTGCCCTCGAAGATCACCTCGCCGCCGGTGGGTTCGTGCAGGCGCAGCAGCGACAGGCCCATCGTGGTCTTGCCGGANNCTGCGCCTGCACCGACACGTCGAGCGCGCTGGTTGGCTCGTCGCAGACGATGAAGCGCGGGTTGACCGCCAGCGCGCGGGCAACGCAGATGCGCTGCCGCTGACCGCCTGAAAACTCGTTCGGGTAACGATCGACAGCGTCCTCGGAAAGACCCACCTGCTGCAACAATTCGGCCACCCTTGCGCGCTGCTGCTGGCGGTCGAGAGCGATCTTTTGGGCCCGCATCCCCTCCAGGATGATCTCCCCGACCAGCATGCGTGGATTCATCGACGCCACCGGATCCTGGAAGATGATCTGCATCTGCGAACGCCGCCTGCGCAATTTCCCCGCGCTGAGCCGGGTGATCTCAGCGCCGTCGAACATCACGCTGCCGGCGGTCGGCTCGATCAGTCGCAGAATTCCTTTCCCCGCCGTTGTCTTGCCGCACCCGGACTCACCCACCAAAGCCAGAGTCTGCCCCGGTGCAATCTTCAGCGAGAGGTCATCCACCGCCTTGACATGCCCGACCACCCGCCTGAAGACACCCTTCTGTATCGGAAAATGCACCTTAAGACGATCGACCGTGAGGATCGGCTCCTCCTCCACAACCGTCTGTTCCGGTCTATCCGGTCGCGGCGACGACGGAGTTTCGTGACCCGCCGGCTGCAACACATCGTGCAGATGGCACCTGACTCCGACGCCATCCCCGGTCGGCGCCCACGCAGGTGCCTGCTCGGCACAGACCAACTGGGCCCATTCGCACCGTTCCAGAAATCGGCAGCGATGAAACGGCTGGTCGAGTGGCGGCACCATACCTTTGATCACCGCCAACTCCCGGCCGCGCATGCCGCTGCTGGGGAGCGAGTGAAAGAGCTTACGGCTGTACGGGTGCGCCGGCGCGGCAAAAAAGTGCTTCGCCGGCGCTTGTTCGATGATCTGACCGGCATACATCACCGCCACCCGATCGGCGACCTCGGCAACCACACCCAGATCGTGGGTGATCAGCAGCACGGCCATTCCGGTCTGGCGCTGCAACCCCTGCAGCAGGTTGAGAACCTGTGCCTGAATCGTTACATCGAGCGCGGTGGTTGGCTCGTCGGCAATCAACAGCTGTGGTCGACCAGCCAGTGCGATCGCGATCATGACCCGCTGTTTCATGCCGCCGGATAGCTGGTGCGGATACTCACTCGCGCGCCGCGCGGAGTCGGGAATGCCAACCGCGTCCAGCAGTTCGACAACACGTCCGTCGACCCTGCCCGCAGACTCACGGTCGTGCAACCTGACCGCTTCCGCTATCTGATCTCCGACCGTCAGCACCGGATTCAGGGAGGTCATCGGCTCCTGAAAGATCATCCCCATACGACCGCCACGGACAGTGCGCATCTCGCGTTCGGGAAGCGCAAACAAATCTGTCCCCGAGAGCAGCGCCTCACCCGCCTCGATGCGGCCGCTGGGCGGCAACAGTCGCATCGCTGAAAGTGCGGTCATCGACTTGCCGCACCCGGATTCACCCAACAGCGCGAAAACCTCACCACGGCGTATTTCCAGGTCGACGCCGTCGACTGCGTACACCGGTCTCTGCGAATCGCCAAGTCGAGTTCGGAGCGCCGATATCTTCAGCAACACTTCACCCTTCTCCGCCCCCTGCTGCTGCACCGATACGCGATCTCTATCTTCCCGAGATTTCATCGACTGCTCCTGAGACGCGGATCGAAGGCATCGCGCACCACATCCGAAAACAGATTGGCTGCCAGCACCAGCGTGAACATAAAGAGCATCGCCGCCGCCAACGACCACCAGACAATCGGTTCGCGTGCCATCTCCAGGCGCGCGCTGTTGATCATGTTACCCCAGCTGTTCATGGTCGGATCGACACCGATATTGACGTAGGAGAGCACCGCCTCGGCCAACACCAGTCCGGAGAAATCGAGCACCACTGCGATCAGCACAATATGCAGCACATTGGGCAGGATATGGCGTGTGATGATCTGCAGGTGGCCGACACCGAATGCGGTGGCCGCTTGCACATAGTCGATTTCACGCAGTTTCAGCGACTCGCCGCGCAATAACCGGCAGAGACCGGTCCAACTTGTCACACCGAGAATGATGCAGAGGAAGAGCAGGCGCAGATCGGCGCGCTCGACCAGGCTGTTGAACTCATCGGCATGATTGCTCATGTAGATCTGTAGCATCAGAATGGCCGCTGCGATCAACAGTACGCCCGGGATCGAGTTCAGCGTGGTGTAGAGATACTGGATCAGATCGTCCACCCAACCACGAAAATAGCCTGCCATGATCCCGAGCAGAATTGCGGCCGGAAGCATGACAAGAGTGGTCAGCGTACCTATGACCAGGCCGGTGCGAATGCTCTTAAGCGCCTGATAGAGCACGTCCTCGCCTACCTTGTCGGTCCCGAACAGGTGGTACTTCGAGGACAACTCACCACCCCAGAAGAGCAACACCAGCATGATGCCGCTGACACCCAGCACCACCCGCCAGGGTATATCCGTTCGTGCCCAGAGCACCTCTCTTGCCAGGGTGCCGAAATCACTTCGCCGGTGCACCGCCAGCAGCACGATCAGAAGATTGGCCAGAATCAGCGTCGCGAGCAGTCCCTTGACGATGCCGATCGCGCTCAGTTTCAGCAGATCGGCATTGCGCTCTGTGGCCGGGTCGTGAAGATGAGCGCCGCCGAAATGCAGCCGCGGAAATTCCCGCACCGAACTGCCATCAGCCCGCTCGATGCGCTCCTTGGCATAGAGGTGGGTCGCCAAAGGGGCGGAGTAGGTTTTTTCCTGGCGTTCTCGCAGCCCGCTCACCAGATTGTCGAGCAGACTGATGACCTCCACCGAACGCTCGTTCTCATTGCCGCTTTCGCCGGCAGCAACCAACGGATGATAGTGAACCGAATCGAACAGGCCGACCAGCAGATAGAACGACAATACCACCAGCGCGCCGACTCCGACCCGGCTGCGGACCACCGCGCGCCAGGGCCGGCGCAGATGCGGTTTGCGCGCGGCATAGAGAGCGAACAGCAGCGCCAGTATCAGCAGCAGGAAGATCAGCGCATCGGTCCACAGCACCACGACATGATCGATCATGTCAGCCGCACCCGTGGATCGACCACTGTGTAGGAGATGTCGGTCAGGATCAGTCCCAGGATGTAGAGCACCGAACCCAGAAAAACCATCGAACGGACGATCGCGAAATCCTGGCTGTTGATCGCGTCAATGGTATAGCTGCCAAGACCCGGGATACCGAAAAAGGATTCAGTGATCAGGCTGCCCATGAACAGCAGCGGCAACACCACCACCACGCCGGTCAGGATAGGGATCAGCGCGTTACGCAAAACATGACGAAAGAGCACTAGGGTTTCCGACAACCCCTTGGCGCGCGCGGTGCGCACATACTCCTTGTTGATCTCTTCCAGAAACAGAGTGCGGTACCAGCGGGTGCCCGAGCCTATGCCACCGATCACGCCGATGATCGTAGGCAGTACCAGAAACTTGATCGCTTCGAGTCCGGTGTCATACCCCGATATCGGCACCAGGTGCAACAGTTTGCTCACAAGGTACTGGCCACCGATTATGTAGAAGAGCCCGGAGATCGACATCATCACCACGCAGAGTACAACACTCCAGAAATCGATATAGGTCGCGCGAAAAAAGGCGATCAAAAGCGCATAGGTGATGTTGACCAGAAGCCCGACCAGCAGCACCGGTATCGCAATCGCGAGACTGGGCCACATGCGCTGCGAAATGTCGTAGCCTATATCCCGTCCGTTGTCTGAAGATCCGAAATCAAACTTGAAGAGCTTGACGGACTTCTGAAAAAAGATCGTTTCGGTGATGCTGGCTGCACCCTCCCTGCCGGAGTTGTACAACAGCGGCAGATGATAGCCTCGCTCCTGTTTCCAATTCTCCACGGCTTCCGGTGTCACCCGCTTCATTCCCAGGTTCATGCGCGCCATGTCGTCCGGCGAGTTGACGACGAAGAAAAGCATGAAGGTGAGAATATTGACGCCCAATAAAATGGGTATCGCGTAGAGTATGCGCCGAATGATATAGGCCATCATCGTGCGGCACTCCTCTCGCGTTGGCGATACATGCGGATCGCGGGCACTACGGTCACCAACAGAACCGCCGCCACCAACCCCAGCGGCCACACCACCGGCGGGTTCCAAAGCTCGCGCTGGGTCTCCCTGAGTTGCGGATCGATGCTCTTGTATTTGAGCGTGTTGTTCGCCATCAGGTTGGGTTTGACGTTGCCGTACCAGGCGTGCGAAAGGGAGTATGCCTTGGGAAAATAGCCCCATGCCCAAGGCGCGTCGTGCCGCAGAATCTCCAACATGCGATCGATGATCGCGAGTCGTTCATCGCTGTTTTCCATGTTCTTCATCTGCACGAACAGACGATCGAACTCCTCGTTGCGGTAGTTCGACGAGTTTTCGCCGGCGTGCTCGACCTTGCCGTTGGGGCCATAGAGCAGGAACAGAAAATTCTCGGGATCAGGGTAGTCCGCGTTCCAACCCCACATGTACATCTGCCCGGTCCCTTCGCGCATCTTGTCCTGGAAACGGTTGTAGTCACTGCTTCGAATGACCAGCTGTACGCCGAGTTTGGCAAACTGCTTGCGCATCCAGTTGAGGCGGGCCTTGCCGTCGGGACCGGTCGCCGTGGTGTCGTAGTAGAGAATCAGGGGCTTGTTGGTCTTCAGGTCACGCCCGTCCGGATAGCCTGCCTGACGCATCAGCGCCTTTGCGGCCTCGATGGGTTTGCGTTGCGGCTGGCTGCCATCGCCAGGATCGTAGACATAGCCGTTGACACCCTCCGCGCCTGAGCGGCTGCCGAAGATACCCGGCGGCAACGGGCCCTGCGCGGCAACGCCCCGGCCGTTGCTGAATATCGAGATGTACTCTTCGAAGTCGAGCGCTATGGATATGGCCTGCCTCAGCAGGCGGGACGATTCGGTACTGCCGCCGACGGTTGAGTCGAGCATATTGAAACCGAAGTAGAAGATCGACGTGGTGACGGCGGTATGCAGAGTGATCCCTTTCTGCGCCATCTCGTCGGTCAGTCCGATCTCTCCCTGACTGGAGAATTGAATCGCCTGATCGAAACTGTCGGACGAGATTCCCGAGGTGTCGTAATAGCCCTGCAGAAATTTGCTCCAGTAGGGAATCGACTCCTTCTCGAGGCTGTATATCGCCCGCTTGATCAGCGGCAGTGGTTCTCCCGAGCTCTGCAGCAATCCCCTCCTTTCATCGTCAGGCTCTCCCGTAGTGGGATAGCTTTCGCCATGAAAATTGGGATTCTCCGCCAATATCATGCGCAGGTTGGGATTGTTCTCCTCCAGCATGTACGGCCCGCTGCCCAGAGGATACCAGTTGAGACTGATATTGCGCTTCTCCAAACCCGGTTGCGAGTAAAAGGCATCCGCCTCCCAGGGCATGGGAGAAAAGAACGGCATCGCCAGCCAATAGAGAAATTGCGGATACTTTCCCTTCAAGCGGATGCGCAGCCGGTAGCGGTCGATAACCTCGACCCCCTCCATTTCATGCTGCCTCAGATCGAAATAGGAGCTCTCCGCACCCTCTTGCTGCTGAGTCTTATACTGCTCAGCGACGCGTTTGCCGAACTCCGAAAAACCGACGATATAGTCACCCATGACACCGGCAATCGGTGAATTGAGTCGTGGGAAAGCGAGACGCTTGATCTGATGATAGAAGTCCGCCGCGGTGACCTCCCGTGTGCCGGTAACGGGAAAATCGGTCAGTACGTTTGCCGCGTCAATCTGCTGCGAGGTCAGGCTGTGATAGCTAAACTCTCCCTGTTCATCTCTGGCCAACGCGGGATGCGGCTGATAACGCATGCCCGGTTTGATATCGATCCAGTAATCACTGTAAGCGATCTCCCCAGGTTCGGCCTGTTCCGCGATACGCTCTCCCGCTGCGTTCAGGTAATAAACCTGGGGCATTCGCGCGGCCGCCAGCGGTTCCAACCGATAGGGACGATCGAGAAAATGGTACTGCAGCAAAGGTTCGTAGATCTGGGCGATGAACGAGTACTCGTTGGAGCTGTATGCCCGCACCGGATCAAGATGCTTAGGCCGCTCGGAGAAAGCACTGTAGAGAATACTCTGTGACGCGTCGCCGTCAGGATAGGGATTGTTCCAACTCCCTCCTGTGCAAGCGCTGACCAGAAACGCCGTCAATATGATCAGTGCTTTTTTATACAAACCAGCCATCGCTCAATATCTGGACCTGCAATTGGTGGCATAGCTAACCGGGTATCGCGTTTGATCTCACCGGAATATTGCCGGTTTCCACGGACGCGGTAAATAGCGTAGCGAAAACCGGCACCCGGCCAGTTTCATCAGGCTACTGCTGGGGACGATTTTATTGCGCACTCTGGTTAAAATAACGAATCCGTTTTTTATCCGGGTTCTGTAGCAGTTTACGAATCGCTTTACTACCACACCTGAGGAACTTCAATGGGCCTACTACAAGACAAACGCATTCTCATCACCGGGGTTGCCAGTACGCGATCGATTGCCTGGGGCACCGCGTTGGCGATGCACCGCGAAGGCGCTGAGCTCGCGTTCACCTACCAGACCGAGAAGCTCAAGGGTCGGGTCGAGAAGATGGCTGCCGAGCTGGGTTCCGAGATCGTCCTGCCTCTCGATGTTGCCTCCGACCATGAGATCGAGAGTTTGTTTCAGACACTGAACAGCAGCTGGGACGGCCTGGACGGAATTGTCCATTCGATCGGTTTCGCCCCCAGGGAGGAGTTGGAAGGTTCCTATATCGATGCGGTTACCCGCGAAGGCTTCGCTATCGCCCACGACATCAGTTCATATAGTTTTGCCGCACTGGCCAAAGCCGGCCGGGCAATGATGCAGGGTCGCAACGGCGCACTGGTCACCATGTCCTATCTGGGTGCAGTACGCACCATTCCGAACTACAACGTAATGGGGATTGCCAAGGCGAGCCTGGAGGCCAATGTACGTTATCTTGCCGAGTCGCTGGGCCCCGAAGGTACCCGAGTCAACGCCGTCTCCGCCGGCCCGATCAAGACATTGGCCGCGGCAGGCATCTCCGGGTTCAAGAGCATGCTTTCCGAAGCGGAGTCTAAAAATCCGTTGCGGCGCAACGTAACGATCGAAGAGGTGGGCAATGCAGCGGCATTTCTCTGCTCCGATCTGGCTTCGGGCATCACCGGCGACGTTCTCTATGTCGACTCCGGCTACCATATTCTCGGTATGGCCTGAAAAAAACGGCAGCCCCCATATCGTATGGCGGGCTGCCGATATACTCACCTGTCGCAGGCGCAGAGCTGTTAACCTTTCCGTTGCGTAATCGTAACCTTCGCACGCTCCCGTAGATTGTCTATCAGGTGGCTGTAGTAACTCTGGCCTCGTGATCGCTCCAACGTGCTCCTGACCGTCGCTGCATCCCCCAGTTCGCTCAGGTTTTCAGCACTTCCATCTCTGACTCCAGTCACAGCGATCAGTGCGAAATCCCCACCTGCCAGCTTCGCTTCGCCGTAACTGTTGCGGCCCTCAAGTGGGCGTGGCAATTTGAACAGTGTATTGCGTATCTCCAGCGGCACGCCGGTGGTATTGCGCTCGACTTCGTCAATGGCTATCAGCTTGAGCCCTGCATCGGCGGCAACCGCATCGAAGTCGGAGGAATCGCTCAGTGCGGCCAGGATTTCTCGTCCCCTCTCCTCCGCCAGCAACGCCGCGGCTTTTGTCGTCAATTCGGTGCGTATCGTTTCGTGAATTTCCTCTAACGGTCGTACCGCTGCAACCTCGTGCTCCGCAACACGCAGCACGATGATATGTTCAGCCCCAATCTCTATCGGTTCGCTGTTGTTGCGCCCGTTGAGCACATCCTCGCTGAAAGCCGCACCGATCACTTTGGAAGAGGCGAACAGCCCCTTGCCTCCGGTCTGCGCCAGCCAATCGCTGATTTTGGTCTCGATTCCCAATGCGTCCGCTGCAGGCGCCAGACTGGTTGGATCCTCATAGGCCAGATCGCTCAGGCGCTCCGCGTACTCGTAGAACAGTCGCTCCGCCTCCCGCTTCAGGTACGCGCTCCGGATCTGATCCTTGACCTCTTCGTAACCTTTACGTTGCGCCGCCTCGATACCAACCAGTTTGATCACGTGATAGCCGAATTCTGTCTTCACTGGTTCACTGACGTCACCGATGGACATGGCGAAGACCGCATCCTCAAACGCCGGCTCCATGATCCCCTTGCTGAAGAATCCCAGATCGCCACCGAGGTCAGCCGAGCCCGGATCCTGTGACAACTCTTTCGCCACTACCGCAAAATCCTCTCCGTCGCGCACACGTGCCAGCGCCTGCTGCGCTTTTTCCAACGCATTCTGCTCATCTGAAGAGATTAGTATGTGGCTGGCCCGACGGCGCTCTTCGGTCGCATAGTCCGCTTTGTTGGACTCGTAGAAACCGAGCAGTGAGGCCTCATCCGCGCTCAGAGTCTGGGAGATGTTTTCGATGTCCAGATCTATATATTCGAGCTTGACGCGCTCAGGCGCCATGTAGGAATCCCGGTTTTCGTCATAGTGCGATCGCACCTGAGCGTCGGAGATCTCCACCTGGTCGTGAAAAGCCTCTGCCTCAAGGACGACATACTTCAAGCCGCGTCGCTGCAACTGCAGGCGGGCAAGGTCGTCGACCTCTGCCCGGGTGGCAAACTCGGTCCCGCTGACGCCATTGAGCAGTTGATCGCTCATCAACGACTGGCGCACTTGCGCCTCGAAGCCAACCGGACTCATGCCCTGATTACGCAAGGTACGCTCATACGCGTCGTTGTTGAATCGGCCGTCGACCTGGAACACAGGCAGCTGATTGATATATGCGCGGACAAGGGTATCGCCGGCGCTGAGGCCCATCTGATCCGAGGCCTGCAGTACCAGTCGTTCCCTGATCAGTCGCTGCAGAAACTCATCCCGCATACGTTCGTCATCGATCAATTCCGGTCTATAACTCTGCCCCAATTGATCCCTCAGACGCTGCCGAAATTGTCGGTAACTGTTGTCGAACTCCCGCTCTGTAATATCCTGTCCGTTCACGCTGGCGACAACCGGTGCCGAGCCGCCATCCAGATAGGAACTGATACCCCAAAGGGCGAAAGGTACGCTGATGAGAATGACGATGAACCAGGCGATCCAGCCTTGCGCACGTTCCCTGATTTCCTGAAGCATGATTGTTCTCGCAGTTGCAGGGCCTATAACAAAAACGGGGCATCTGTCATAGATGCCCCGCATTTATCACTTTATGGCGGAGCGGACGGGGCTCGAACCCGCGACCCCCGGCGTGACAGGCCGGTATTCTAACCAACTGAACTACCACTCCGCACCAAATCCAACTCCGGATTTCAGCCCGAATTTGTAACCCTCGACGCCAGAAAACTAGCGTCCCCACGGGGATTCGAACCCCGTTTATCGC
>JAGRGU010000104.1 GCA_020445335.1 Gammaproteobacteria bacterium | reverse complement strand
GTCACGATGATCAAGCTGGATCCATACATCAATGTGGATCCCGGTACCATGAGCCCCTTCCAGCACGGCGAGGTCTTTGTCACCGAGGATGGCGCAGAAACAGACCTCGACCTGGGTCACTACGAACGTTTTCTGCGCACCACGATGGGGAAGAACAACAACTTCACCACCGGGCAGATCTACGAGAGCGTGATACGCAAGGAGCGGCGCGGCGACTATCTTGGCGGCACCGTCCAGGTCATTCCCCACATCACCAACGAGATCAAGGACAGCGTCAGGCTGGGCGCCGGTGATGCGGATGTCGCGCTGATCGAAATCGGCGGTACCGTCGGCGACATCGAATCGCTGCCATTTCTCGAGGCGATTCGTCAGATGGGGGTCGAACTCGGGCGCGAAAACGCGCTCTTCATGCATCTCACGCTGGTGCCCTACATCGCGGCGTCGAAGGAGATCAAGACCAAACCAACCCAGCATTCGGTGAAAGAGCTGCGTTCGATCGGCATTCAGCCGGATGTTCTGCTGTGCCGTGCCGAAAAAACGATCCCGGATGCCGAGCGGCGCAAGATCGCACTCTTCACCAACGTGCAGGAGCGTGCGGTGATCTCCGCTGTCGATGCCGACAGTATCTACCGGATTCCGCTGCTGCTGCATGAACAGCACCTCGACGAGATCGTCGTCAAGCAACTCGGATTCAACGTGCCGGCCGCGGACCTCTCCGAGTGGCGCGCGGTCCTCGACGGGCTGGACAACACTGACGGTGTGGTCACCGTGTCAATGGTCGGCAAGTACATGCACCTGACCGAAGCCTATAAGTCGCTCTCCGAGGCGTTGATTCATGCCGGCCTGCATACACGCACCCGGGTGCGTATCAAGTACCTGGATTCCGAAGAGATCGAAGAGAACGGTTGCGACTGCCTGAAGGGGGTGGATGCGATTCTGGTGCCGGGAGGTTTCGGCGAACGCGGCGTCGAGGGCAAGATTGAAACGGCCAGATACGCGCGTGAGAACGGAATTCCTTATCTCGGCATCTGTCTTGGCATGCAGGTGGCGGTGATCGAGTATGCCCGCAACGTAGCCGGCCTGGAGGGAGCGCAGAGCACAGAGTTCAACCGTGAGACGCCGCACCCTGTCATCGCCCTGATCACCGAGTGGCTGAACGCCGACGGCGAACTCGAGCAGCGTGACGAAAGCTCCGATCTCGGCGGCACCATGCGGCTGGGCGGTCAGGAGTGCATGCTGGCCGACGGCAGCCTGACACGGCGGCTTTACGGTCGGGACGTGATCATGGAGCGTCACCGGCACCGTTATGAGTTCAACAACCAGTACCTGGAGCCGCTTGAGGCTGCCGGCCTGCGCATTGCCGGCCGCTCGGTCGACGGCAAGCTGGTGGAGATGATCGAAATCCCGGCACACCCCTGGTACGTTGCCTGCCAGTTTCATCCCGAGTTTACCTCCACGCCGAGAGACGGCCATCCGCTCTTCTCCGGGTTTATCCGCGCCGCGCGCGAATATCAGCGCCAGCAGAACAGGGGGGCTTGAGCGCAATGGAGTTGTGCGGCCACGAGGTCGGGCTCGATCGACCACTGTTTCTGATCGCCGGACCCTGCGTCGTCGAGAGCGAGCAGCTGACGCTGGATACCGCAGGTCGGCTGCAGGAGATAGCGGCGCGGTTGCAGATTCCCTTCATCTTCAAATCCTCGTTCGACAAAGCCAATCGCTCTTCGGGCAGCAGCTATCGCGGCCCCGGCCTCGAGGCCGGTCTGGCGGTTCTGGAACAGGTGAAACGGCAACTCGGGGTGGCCGTGCTGACCGATGTCCATGAGGATACGCCGTTGCATGAGGTGGCGGCGGTAGTGGATGTCCTGCAGACCCCGGCATTCCTTTGCAGGCAGACCAACTTCATCCAGGCGGTCGCGGCTGCCGGTCTGCCTGTGAACCTCAAGAAAGGCCAGTTTCTCGCCCCCTGGGATATGGTGCACGTGGTCGAAAAGGCGCGCGTCACCGGCAACCAGCAGATAATGGTTTGCGAACGCGGTGCTTCGTTCGGGTACAACAATCTGGTTTCGGACATGCGCGCGCTGGCAGCGATGCGCGCCACCGGCGCGCCGGTGGTCTACGATGCGACCCATTCGGTACAGCTGCCGGGAGGGCAGGGAAGCAGTTCGGGTGGGCAGCGTGAGTTCGTGCCGGTATTGGCCCGGGCTGCGGTAGCAGCAGGCATTTCGGGACTCTTCATGGAGACGCATCCCAATCCCGAGCAGGCTTTGAGCGACGGTCCCAACTCCTGGCCGTTGGCATTGATGGAGCCGTTGCTGGAGACGCTGGTGGCGCTGGACCGTCAGGTGAAAACCGCTCCGTTTGCCGAGAATCTGCTCTAGTTGTCACATTTGGTAGCTATTCTGGGGTAAGGATTGTCGTCCGCTTTCCGCCGTTAGCTGCGGACCGCTCGTCTATCTATATTGGTTTAACGATCTACTGAACTTGGAGAAATCATGTCAAAAATCGTCGATATTCGGGGTCGGGAAATTCTGGATTCGCGTGGAAATCCCACCGTGGAGGCGGACGTAATCACCGCGGACGGCGCCATCGGGCGGGCGGTCGCACCTTCCGGTGCATCGACCGGCTCGCGGGAAGCCCTGGAGTTGCGCGACGGCGACAAGAGCCGTTACCTGGGCAAGGGTGTCTTGAATGCGGTGAAGAACATCAACGGCGAGTTGCGTAACGCGGTTCTCGGGCTTGAGGTCGAGGGGCAGGCGGAGCTCGACCGGAAGATGATCGATCTGGATGGCACCGACAACAAGGGCCGTCTCGGCGCCAACGCGATTCTGGCGGTTTCACTGGCGGCGGCGCACGCCGCGGCGCAGGAGAGCGCAATGCCCCTCTACCGCTATCTCTCGCCCGCTTCCTACCGCATGCCGGTACCGATGATGAATATCATCAACGGTGGTGCGCATGCCGACAACAGCGTCGATATCCAGGAGTTCATGATTCTGCCGGTTGGCGCAGGTTCGATTCGCGAGGCGGTGCGCTACGGCGCCG
>JAGRGU010000103.1 GCA_020445335.1 Gammaproteobacteria bacterium | reverse complement strand
ACGCCGCGCATCATCATGCAGAGGTGCTTCGCCTCGATAATGACACCGACGCCGGAGGCGCCGGTCGTCTGCATCACGGCGTCGGCAATCTCTTTGGTCAGCGTCTCCTGGATCTGCAGGCGGCGGGCGAACATGTCGACGATACGCGCAATCTTCGACAGGCCTATCACCTTCCCCGTGGGCAGATAGGCGACGTGGCATTTGCCGATGAAGGGCAGCAGATGGTGTTCGCACATCGAGTAGAGTTCGATGTCCTTGACGATCACCATCTCTTCGTTGGACGACTCGAAGATCGCACCGTTGACCACTTCATCTATGCTCTGTCGATAGCCGTGGGTAAGGTACAGGAGCGCCTTGGCCGCGCGTTGTGGCGTATCCTGCAGGCCGTCTCGCCCGGGATCCTCTCCGATCCCCTCTATCAGGGCCGCGTAGTACTGTGCCAGATCAGGCATCTGCTCGTTCATCACCGATTTTCCTTTCTTACCACTCGTTGCAGGAAGGCGTTCTAGAGCAACGCCTGCGCCTGTTGAATCCACTCTTCGCGCTCGATACGCCCCTTGAAATCCAGGTGCTCCGAGACACGCTCTATATCCTCTACACTCCAGGCGGCAATCTGCGAGAATTGCTTGATTCCAAGATTGTGTAACTTCCCCTGCAGCACCGGGCCTATGCCCTTGATGCGGGTTAGATCGTCCGCGCCGGATTCGGAGCCGGAAGCCTGATCCGGTTGTTCCTGCCGTACTTTTGCCGGTTCACTCTTGCTTGGCGCCGCCGCGGGTGCGGCACAGAGTTTCTCCAGCTTGGCCAGCTGTTTCCGCACCGCCGCAAGCTGCTTTTTCAACCTTTCGTGACTGTTCTTGCGAACATAGTGTTTACGCACACTGGCTTTGATTTTCTTCTCGAATTCGTTGGTTTTCATCTCTATCCTCTCCCCCTCATGCTAGTTGTGCTGACTGTTTATGCCGGTTTGTTGCCGATGTCAAATAAGTTTCAATATTAATTGATTGCATGACTAACCGTACGCCGGGGTCAAGTTGAAAGGCATTCATGTCGAGCGTATGGCGCGTCAGCTCCGACAAAACCGGTTGGGGCCGGTGAATAGGATGGTGGTGTCGGTTCAGGAGGCGCGTTCTACACTGCTCAAGCCCCGGGAAACTGACAAATCAGCGTGCTATGCTCCATGAAACGGCGTGCGGAAACCGTTGGTTGTCGGGTGAAGACGAGGAGGCCGAATTGAAGCAAGATGTAGCGCAGGATTGCCCTACGCCGGCTGGAGTGGCCAGCGTGCGTGAGATCGACACGGAGCGCGTTTGGCGCTGGCTGGCGCTGGGGTGGCGGGACCTGGAACGCGCTCCGGTGCATAGTCTGGGCTACGGCGCTGCGTTGGCGCTGACCAGTCTGGCCCTCTCCGTTACGGTTGTCATGACCGACGCCTATCTGTTGATACCCCTGCTGCTCGCGGGTTTCATGCTGGTTGCACCGCTGCTCGGCATCGGGCCTTACGCGCTGAGCCGTCAGCTGGAGCGTGGTCAGAACGCCAGTATCGACGAGGCGATACAGGCTTATGCCGGCAACGCGTTTCACCTGCTCAATATGGGTCTGGTACTGCTGCTCTGCTTTCTGGTATGGGCGATGCTCGCAAACCTGCTATTCGTCTTCTTCATGGGTGGAGTGACACCATCCACATGGAGCGGTTTCCTTTCGCTGCTATTGGGTAGCTGGGGTGGGGTGCAGCTTCTGGTCGCCGGCATATATGTCGGCGGTATCATCGCCTTGCTGGTTTTCGCCGTCAGTGCTGTCTCGGTGCCTATGTTGATGGACCGACAGGCAAGCGTGTTCGAGGCTATCCAGACCAGCTGGCGCGCTGTGAGGCGCAATATCGGTCCAATGCTGCTGTGGGCGGGCCTGCTGGTCAGCATCATCACCATCGGATTCGTCACCTGCTTCATCGGCCTGACCATCGGCTTTCCGCTCGCCGCGCACGCGACCTGGCACGCCTACCGGGATCTGGTGGAGCAGTGACTGGGAAGCGGTGTGTTGGAGGAGTGCGTCAGCATGCGGCTTACAGACGATGACGGGCTGGATCCATGGCCCATCGAAGAGATGGTCGAGGGTCGACATTTCTACTACGAAGGGCCCTATATGGTATTCACGGCGCGTTATCATCGCAGTCGGGGCAGTTGTTGTGGATCGTTATGCCGCCACTGCCCCTTTGGCCATGAGAAGGTGAGAAACTCCCCCGACGGGGGTTGATTTCTTACCCATGCCAGGTGACACGGCATTTACAATGAGCTCAAAATATTTGATTTTCCGGTGTGAACCGCACCTTTTCGGCCATATCCGGCTTGTCTCGCGTCCGCTTGGACGAGTCTCGACACTCCGCTCCCGCTAGGCACGGAGACGGATGAATATCAGGGCGATAGTTTCGGGCGCGTTGCTGCAGGTGCTGGTCGCGCTGGTGATGCTCTTCATCCTACGGCTTTCGGCGGATGGCGGGGTTGGCGCGCCGAGGTTGTTGACGTTGAGTGCGTTGCTGTCGGTCGCAGGCTTTCACGCCGCGCGCCAGTGCCGCGAGGCCGGTCTGCTGCATGGCATGCTGGCAGGACTCCTGGGTGGGGCGCTACTGGCGGTGGCGGTGGCGCTGACACCGCGTGATCAGAGCGGAGCCGCGCTGCTGCAGGTGGCGGCGGACAAACGCACCATTCTGCTGCTGGTTATCTGCGGCCTCTGGGGGGCGACCGGCGGACTGTTTGCAGATATCGCACGCGCCGCTCACGCCAGACGGGCTCAACGTCGCTCCATGCGGCGGCAGGAGCCGGATGGCTGAATCGGCTGCTTGAATGAAGGAGTGAATCGATGCTGACACGCAGAAAGTTCTTTCGGCGCGGCCTGGGAATGCTGCTGCTGCCCGCTCTCCCCGTTGTGGCGCAATCGTTGTTGACCACCCCACGGCAGCCGACCGGTCCATTCTATCCCCACAAACTGCCACTCGACGACGACAACGACCTGACGCAGGTCGAAGGGGCTGCGGAGGTGGCCCGGGGGCAAATAACCGACCTCGAGGGGCGACTACTGGATCGCAATGGCGGCGTGCTCGCCGGCACGCGCATCGAGATCTGGCAATGCGATGCTAATGGCCGCTATCACCACCCCTGGGACGCGGCCGAATTACCGACCGATCCCGGATTTCAGGGCCACGGGCATACCTACAGCGACCACCAGGGCCGCTACCGCTTCCGCACGATTCGCCCGGTGCACTACCCGGGGCGCGCGCCGCACATTCACGTGGCGGTATTTCCCGAGGCAGAGCGGCCGTTTGTAACCCAGCTCTACGTTGCCGGTGAAGCGCGCAACAGTGAGGATATGCTCTATCGTCGGGTGCCCGGCGAACAGCGTCATCTGGTAACCGCGACATTCGAGCCGACGAACGGCTCCAGGGCCGAACTTCACGCCGAGTGGGATCTGGTTCTCGGTGTCAATGCCGCGCCTGAGCGACGCGCATAACAACGCGGAAATTAGCCCCTTCAAGTGGAGTGCGGCGGATCAGGCGGATAACCGGGCTATACTCGGACTCCTAGCGCAGGATCTCCGTCAACCATGCCAAGCGACCAGATAATTCTGCTAGTACTGCTGCTGTTTGTTTTCGTCTTCCTCATCTGGGGCAGATGGCGCTACGATCTGGTCGCATTCGTGGCCCTGATCCTGGCGATCATCAGTGGCGTGGTACCGAAGGAGGCGGCTTTCTCCGGGTTCGGCCATCCGGCGACGATAATCATCGCGCTGGTACTGATCGTCAGTCGCGGACTCTCCATTTCCGGCGCCATCGAGCTTGTGGCGCGCCAGGTGGGCCGGCTGGCTGGCTCGCTACGGTCGCATATCGCCGCCATGGCGGGGATCTCGGCGTTGCTGTCGGCGGTGATGAACAACGTCGCGGCGCTGGCGCTGTTGATGCCCGTGGATATACAGGCCGCCAACAAGGCCAAGCGCAGTCCGGCGTTGACGTTGATGCCGCTCTCCTTCGCCTCGATACTCGGCGGCATGATAACGATGATCGGCACGCCGCCGAATATCATCATCGCCGAATTTCGTGAACAGACCAGCGGCGGCGGATTCGGCATGTTCGATTTCACGCCGGTCGGTCTCGTCTGCGCCACGGTCGGCGTCGCCTACGTCGCATTGATCGGTTGGCGCCTTATCCCCGACGCAAGACGGCAGCACGACGCTTCCAAGGAGCTGCTCGATATCAGTGGCTACCTCACCGAACTGCATGTGCCTGCGGACTCTCCGGCCATCGGTCTGCGGGTTCGCGATCTGGATCAAATTGCCGAGGAGAACGACGTGCTGGTGGCAGGCCTGGTACGGCGCGGTGCGCGTCTGGCGGGACGCGCGCGCTGGACGGAGATCCGCAAGGGTGACATCCTCGTGATCGAGTCCGGCCCCGAGGCCCTGGATGGATTCGTCGGCGCCATGAAGCTCAAGTTTCGCGGCGGCGACGAGCCCGCAAGCCTGATGAACAACGACGACACCTCGCTGCTGGAGGTTGTAGTGCCCCAGGGGGCGCGCATCGCCGGTCGCACGGCGCGGTCGTTGCAGCTTCAGTATCGTCACGACGTAACACTGCTCGGCGTGTCGCGGCAGGGGCGGCAGTTTCGCGACCGGGTGCGCAGGCTGGAGATCGAGGCCGGCGATATTCTGCTGCTGTTCGGACCACGCAACCGGTTGCACGAGATCAGCACCTGGCTCGGCGTGCTGCCGCTGGCGCAGCGGGGAGTCGAACTGATTCAGCGCCACAAGGCGATTCTCGCGGCGGGCCTGTTCGCGCTGGCGATCCTGCTCGCCTCGCTCGAGCTGATCTACCTGCCGGTGGCGCTGGCGGCGGTGGTCGCGCTTTATGCGCTGTTCAATATCGTCCCTTCACGCCAGATATACGAATCTGTCGAGTGGTCGGTGATCGTGCTCCTTGGATCGATGATCCCGATCGGCGCGGCGCTGGAGAGCAGCGGTGGCACCGCGATGCTCGCCAGCCTGATCACCGGCTTTGCCGAGGGCTATTCGCCAATGGTCGTTCTGACGCTGCTGATGATCATCACCATGACTCTGTCGGACGTGATGAACAACACTGCTACCGCGATCATAGCCGCGCCCATCGCCGTGGATATCGCCGACCGGTTGCAGGTGAGTCCAGACCCGTTTCTGATGGCGGTGGCGGTGGCTGCTTCCTGCGCCTTTCTGACGCCGATCGGACACAAGAACAACACCCTGATCATGGGACCGGGCGGTTACCGTTTCGGCGACTACTGGCGCATGGGACTGCCGCTGGAGCTGCTGGTGATTGTGGTCTCCATCCCGACCATACTCTGGGTCTGGCCACTCTGAAGCAACGTCACCGGTGTCGTTCGCCGGGGCGGCATGAGGCCCACCGCCACTGCTTGCATGACAGTTATATGAAACGGCCTTCAGCCACACGCTCCCATGATAGACTGATCCATTGGTGTGCCATGGGTCTGGATGGCGCGCGATCTGACGACACGAAAAGGAGAGAAGCATGAGCGGTGTGTTGCAACTGGTGGGTGCAGGCGTGGTAACCGGAGACGACGTACAGAAGTTGTTCGCGGCGGCCAAGCAGGGCGGATACGCGCTGCCGGCGGTCAACGTCGTCAATAGCAATTCGATCAACGCGGTGCTGGAGGCGGCGGCCAAAGTCGACTCGCCGGTGATAATACAGTTCTCCAGCGGTGGCGCCGGGTTCTTCGTCGGCAAGGGGTGTCCCGCCGCCGACGCGATGGTGCTGGGAGCCGGTGCGGGCGCGCACTATGTTCACGCCATAGCCAAGTCCTACAACGTGCCGGTGATACTGCACACCGACCATGCGTCACGCAAACTCCTGCCCTGGGTCGACGGTATGCTGGCGCTCGGCGAGCGCCACTTCGCGGAAAACGGCAAGCCGCTCTTCAGCTCGCATATGCTGGATCTCTCCGAAGAGTCGCTGGAGGATAACATCGCCACCTGCGAGGCCTATCTGCGGCGCATGAGCAAGATCGGCATGACGCTGGAGATCGAGCTGGGCGTCACCGGTGGCGAGGAGGATGGCGTCGACAACACCAACGTCGACAACTCCGCGCTTTACACCCAGCCGGAGGATGTGGCGCTGGCCTACGAGCGGCTCAGCGCGATCAGCGATCGTTTCACCATCGCGGCCTCCTTCGGCAACGTGCACGGCGTCTACAAGCCCGGCAATGTGGTGTTGACGCCGAAGATCCTCGACAACTCGCAGAAGTACATCGTCGACAAATACGCCACCGGCACGCTGCCGGTCAGCTTCGTTTTCCATGGCGGTTCGGGATCGAGCCGCGACGAGATTCGCGAAGCGATCTCCTATGGCGTGGTCAAGATGAATATCGACACCGATACCCAGTGGGCCACCTGGGATGGCGTGCGCCGCTATGAAGCGGCCAATCACGACTATCTGCAGGGCCAGATCGGCAATCCTGAGGGTGACGACAAGCCCAACAAGAAGAAATACGATCCACGTGTCTGGTTGCGTGCGGGCGAGGAGTCGATGGTCGGGCGGCTGAAGGTCGCATTCGAGGACCTGAGCTGCGTCGGCAGGAATTGATGCGCCCGTCAGGCATGCGGCAGGCGGGCAGGACGCCACCCCGCTGATTACTGCAGGGGTCAGAGTCAAAATAGTGCTCTGGCCCCTCTCTTTGACTATTTTCCGCCGTTCAGGCCACCTCTTTCTGCGCCCGGCAGAACTCTTTGAGATCGACTTCGAGATAGGCTTCGCTGGGTGACTCCGAGCGCTTGCGCTGGAAACCGTGGAATTCGAACACCCGTAGCATCGGTTTGTTCTCGGCACGCACGTAGGCATTCATCGTCGCGATGCCACGCCGGCAGGCGATCTCCATCATTTCGCGCAGCAGGTGTTTGGCCATGCCTTTGCCGTGGTGCTCTTCGCGTACGACGAATGCCGCCTCGGCCGAGTTCTCCTGAGCGATGTAGTAGAAGCGTCCAACCGCTTCGATCTCCTCCTTGGGACCGGTGCGACGTATCAGGCAGAGCGCCAGGTCGCTGCCCTGATCGACGCCGACCAGCGCCGAGGCCTTTTCGCGTGACATCTGCTTGGGGTGATGGCTGTAGCGCATCAGCAGCGTCTCCTTGTTGTGCGAGTAGAAGAACTCCTGCAGCAGTCGCTCGTCGGCCGGATGCAGCGGCCGTTGCTCGTAGCTCTCGCCGGCAAACTGCAGCTTTTTGACCTCCAGACTCAACTCCGGCACTGTGGTGGGCTTCTGATTCTGGTATGCGGGTACCCAGTAGTGCTGGCGCACTTCGCGCAACAGATCGTCGCGGAAATCGGGGTGGGCGATCTGAATCAGCTCCAGCGCCCGCTCGCGAATGCTCTTGCCGCGCAGCGTGGCTATACCCCATTCGGTCACTACGTAGTGGACGTCGCCACGCGAGGTGACCACGCCGCCCCCTTCAGTGATGTAGGGGACGATTCTGGAGACGCTGCCCTGCTTGGCGGTCGAGGGTAGCGCGATGATCGGTTTGCCACCCTTGCTCATCGATGCGCCGCGAATGAAATCCACCTGCCCGCCGATGCCGCTGAAGAAGCGGTAGCCGATCGAATCGGCAGCCACCTGTCCGGTCAGATCGACCTCGATCGCACCGTTGATCGAAATCATGTTGTCGTTGCGCGCGATGCGCGCGGGGAAGTTGACGTGCTCTGATGGGTAGAACTCGACGTGCGGATTGCCGTCGACGAATTCATACAGCTGCTTGGTACCCATGCAAAAGGTGGTGATCGTTTTCCCTTTGTGGAAGGTCTTCCTGCTGTTGTTGATGACGCCACGCTTCATCAGTTCGATGATACCGTCGCTGATCATCTCCGAATGTATGCCCAGATCCTTGTGGTTACCGAGATATCGAAGCACTGCGTCCGGAATGTCGCCGATACCCAGTTGCAGGGTACTGCCGTCCTCGACCAGCGTCGAAACGTATTGTCCGATGCGCTCGATGACCGGAGTCAGCGCCGGCGGCTGCAGCTCGAACAGTGGTTCGTCGTGCTCCATCCAGGCGTCGAACCTGTCGATATGGATGAAGCTGTGACCACTGGTGCGCGGCATGCTGGGATTGATCTGCGCAATGACACGGCGCGCCGAGCGTGCGGCCGCGGATACGATGTCGACGCTGACGCCGAGCGAGCAGTAGCCGTACTCGTCAGGGGGACTGACCATGATCAGGGCGGCGTCGAGGGGCAGCACGCCGTCCTGGAAGAGTCCCGGAATCTCCGAGAGAAAGCAGGGGGTATAGTCGGCGTAACCTTCGCCGATCGCCTCGCGGCTGCCGGAGCCGATGAACAGCGCGTTGACGCGGAACAGGTTGTGGTACTCCTTGCGCGTCCAGATGTTCTCCCCCATCGTCAGGATGTGGACCACTTCGATGTCGCGGAGGTCGCGCGCGTTGGCGACCAGATCCTGCATCAGCGCGTTGGGTACCGCGACGTTGGAGCCGACGAAGATACGGTTGCCGGATTCGAGAAGATTGCGCCAGTTGATGGGTTTCGGAATGTTCATGCTTGGACCTGCTTGTGTACTAACGGTGTTGAAGGTTCTGATTGCGGCGGCTAATCGCGCTGCTCTCCACTGCTGGTGAATCGTTGCAGGGCAGCCATGGCGGTTGCGGCGGCAAGGGGTTTCGGCGAGTCGGTGGAGGGTTCGGGCAACTTCGCGGCTGGCTGGGTTTTACTGCATTGATCTGACATCGCTGGAACGGCTCGACGCTGCGGATTATAACGGTACTATCGGCATCCACGGCCAAATATTGACATCCATGGCTGACCTGAGTCATGTCGGGGCACTCTGAATCGCGAATGCTTCCACTTGAAACAGGGGCCGGGCGAAGACCTTGAGGCGCGCGCTGGCGGCACGCGCCTCAAGGTCCGGTTTTGCACTGGCCTGGGCCTGGCGGTACCGCCGCAGTCAGGCGGCGTGTCGACGCGGCATCAGCACCGTATAGTCGAGGTCGAGCACGACGTTATCGTGGTAGCGTTGCTTGCCGTCGACCTCGATCCTGGCGTTTTCGATCTGCTCACTGGCGAGGTTCTTAACCCCCACCGTGCGCAGCCGCAGCGCCCCCAGGTCGCTGCGTCCCGGCAACTCCCAGCGCTCGAGGATCTCGCTGAAGGCGTAGAAGGTGTCTCCGGCAAAAGAGGGGTTGCAGTGCGCGCCGCCGTTGATCGCGGCGATGCTGAGCGCATTCGCCAGACCGTTGTAGGAGAGTGCGCGGCAGATGGAGATCACATGCCCGCCGTACATCAGGCGCCTGCCGAAGCGCGATGATGCCATCATGTGTGCTTCGAAATGGACGCGCGCATTGTTCTGATAGAGTTTGGTGGCAAGGGTATGGTCGGATTCGTCAACGGTCATGCCGTTGATATGATCGATCCGTTCGCCCGGCTGATAATCCTCCCAGAGGTGGGGTGAGCCGGTGGCGGAGAGGTCGTAACGGCTGGCGTCGAGCCCCTCGGGAATCGGCAGATCCTCGACCGCGACGAATCCGGGCAGATCCGGAATCACGGTTTCGGGCGTCGGCGCGTCGGTGTCGCGTTTATTGACCATTACCCAGCGCGCCCAGGTTAGCACCTCGTCGCCATGCTGGTTGTAGGTGCTTGAGCGAACGAAGACATTGCCGTTCTTGCCGCTGGAGTTCTCCTTGAGTCCGATCACCCGGCTCTCCGAGCGCAGTGTGTCGCCGACGTAGACCGGCTGCAGAAACCGCATATCGGCGTAACCGAGATTGGCGACGGCGTTGAAGGAGACGTCCGCGACCGTCTTGCCGAAACCGATGTGGAAGGCGAGCAGATCGTCGACGGTCTGTTGCCTCAGTCCGAGGCGCCGCGCGGTGGGAGCCGAGCAGTGCAGCGGGTAGCGGCTGCCGGTCAGTGCGAGGTAGAAAGCGGTGTCACCCTCGGTGATGGTGCGCGGCGTGCCGTGCGCCAGTACCTGATCCAGCCGGAAGTCTTCGAAAAAATTGCCGGGGTAGAGCTTGGACATTGGATCTCCTGTTTTAATGTGGGTCGCAACCCGTTGTTGGGGTCACGGGTGGATTCGATGCCGCGTACTGCCGGGTGGCGACGACTCGTTGCAGCGCTTTTCTGATCACCTTGCCGTTTCCGGTGCGCGGGAACTCCTGCATGAAGTGAATCAGGCGTGGTCGTTTGTAGCCGGCCAGGTGTTCGCCGGCATAGGCGAGAAGCTCGGCCTCGTCCACCGCGCAGTCGCTCTGGCACACGACACAGAGCGCAACCAGAACCTTTCCGGAAGCGACTTGCTGACCGATAGCGATGCATTCGCCGATCGCCGGGTGAGCCTTCATCACCCGTTCGATCTCCTGCGGCGAGATACGGTAGCCGAAGCTGTTGATGATGTCGTCATGACGGCCGAGAAACCAGATGTAACCATCCGCGTCCTGTCGTGCGTAGTCACCGGTCAGGAAATAACCGCCGCGGTGGACGCGTGCTGTTTCCCGCGGCTGGCCCCAATACTCCAGAAACTTGCCCGGATCGGTCGCCGGGAGCGCGATCATCCCCTCCCGGCCCGGCGTCACAGGGCGCAACTCCTCATCCAGCAGCGTCACATCATGACCCGGCTGCGGCCGTCCGACAGAACCGGGACGGAGCGGGTGGTGGACGCTCTGTGAGATGTAGTAGGAGAGCTCCGACATGCCCATGGCTTCGTAGATGTCGACACCGAAGCGCGCTTTCCAGGCGCTCAGGATCGGCTCGGGCAGCGTCTCGCCGGCACTCATGCAGTGCCGCAGGCTGGGCAGGTCGGCGGCGCTGAAAGCGGTCTTCTGCAGTATCTGACGGTAGATGGTCGGTACGCCGACGAAGATGGTACAGCTGTGTCGGTCGATCAGCCGCGGCCAGGTTTCGGGTGTGTTGGCGCCTTCGTAGACCACCACGGTCTTGGCGTTCAGAAAGGGATCCATCAACCCGGTGCCGAGCACGTAGGTCCAGTTGAACTTGCCCGAGTGCAGAACGCGGTCGCCCTCTTTGAAATCGAACCAGTGGCTGTTTGAGGGGGTGCGGCCGAGCAACGCGCGGTGGGCATGCAGCACCCCTTTCGGGTGGCCCGTGGTGCCGGAGGTGTAGACCAGGTAGGCGGGATCCTCGGCCAGCGTCGGATGCGGCGGTCGGCAGGTTTCGATCGCCGCCAGCGCGCGCTTGAGATCATGCATTTGAATCGGCCCGTGCTGCGCCGGCATGGCGCCGTTGCCGGCGAGCAGCAGATGCCGTAGCCCCTCGACGCCAGCCAGTTCAGCACCGAGCTCCGGCCACATCGACTTGTCGGTGACGATGACGCTGGCGCCGGCGTCCCGCGCCAGATAGGCGACCTCCTCGGCGACCAGCAGTGTCGAGCTGGGCACCGCGATCGCGCCGCGCTTCATGCTGCCGAGGAAAGCGATCGGGAAATCCAGCGAGTTCGACAGCCGGATCAGCACCCGCTCACCTGCGTCGACCTGCAACTCTCTGAGCAGTTGCGCGAAACGGTCGGTCTGGCGTGCCAGTTCGGCAAAGGTCGCGCGGCTGACGCCACTCTCCTCGTCCTCGACGATCATCGCGGTCCGTTCGCCGGCCCGAGTGGCCAGATGGGCATCGGTGCAGGCGACACCGATGTTGAAATAGCGCGGAATACTCCACTGCCAAGGTTGCGGATCGCTCATGGCTGCTTCGGTTCGGGATGGCTCACGGTGGGCAGGGTGGAGACCTGGTTGTGCTTCGGCTTGCAATCGGTGAGGATGTTGACAATACTAGTCGGGATAATTTTGCACCGCAACATTTTATCCCCCCGAATCATCCTCGGCAGCACTGCGGCCGCTGATTGAAACGGCGATTAAATAGTATATAAAACAATAGGATAAAGTTTTAAGTTAATTTATATTAACAAATGTTCAAGGCGGTTTTCGCATCGATTTTTCATCGCCCTTGGGGTGTTATATGTCGTGCGCGAGTCCGCTTTGCCCCTCAGGCCAACCATGCCGGCTGCCGGTCAGTACGATCGGTCCGGAGCAGACATACAGGAGAGAAGGTACATGAGTCAGGCAGTTCATCCCAACGACGCACTGTTCAGTGGAGAGAAGCCGTTTCCCATCATTCCGACCTGCGAGCACTTCGCCGGTAGTGAGAAACTGATTGCGAAGGCGCTGGAGCTGCAGGAGACGCTCGGCCCGATATTCGACATCACCTGTGACTGCGAGGATGGGGCTCCCGCCGGGCAGGAGCGCGAGCACGCGGAGATGATCGTACGCGTGCTCAACAGCGACCTGAACAGGCACCGTATGGCCGGTGCCCGCATCCATGACTTCAGCCATCCGGCATGGCGACAGGATGTCGATATCCTGGTCAAGGGAATCGGCGAGGTGACCGCCTACATCACCATTCCCAAGACCACCGACGTCGAACATCTGCGCGAGATGGTCGAGTACATCCAGAAGGTCGCGCGGGAGAATGGCATCGAGCGCGAGATTCCGCTGCATGTGCTGGTCGAGACCCATGGCGCCTTGCGCGACATCTGGAAGATCGCAGAGTTGCCCTGGATCCAGGTCTTCGACTTCGGTCTGATGGATTTCGTCAGCGGCCACCACGGTGCGATTCCGGCGTCGGCGATGCGCAGCCCCGGCCAGTTCGAGCACCGCCTGTTGGCGCGCGCCAAGTCGGAGATGGTGGCGGCGGCGTTGGCCAACGGCATCGTCCCGGCGCACAATGTCAGTCTCGATCTGAAGAACACCTACTCGACTTACGCCGACGCCTCGCGGGCGCGCAACGAGTTCGGCTTCCTGCGCATGTGGAGCATCTATCCGCTACAGATTCGCTCGATCGTCGACGCGATGAAGCCGGAGTACTCCGAGGTGGAGGATGCCGCCAATATTCTGCTGGCGGCGCAGAAAGCCGACTGGGGGCCTATCCAGTACGCCGGTGAACTGCACGATCGTGCAACCTACCGTTATTTCTGGGAGCTGCTGCGCAAGGCTCACGTCACCGGCGTGAAGGTGCCCGAAGCGGCCGAGAAGGCCTTTTTCAGCTGATATCCATCGCACCCGGGTGTCGCTGCCGTGATGCTTGCGACACCCGAATTTTTTTCCCAGATTGTGAACTTTTACGCCCTCGATCCCTTATAATGATATGGATAAGAGAGATCGGCCGGCTTGCGCCAGCGGGCAGGGTCCACCAATCGAAGCGCCGGCGAGAGGAGCCGCAATGGCCGATGCGTTGAATACCCGAAACATGGCGGTCTACTGCGACTTCGAAAACGTCGCGCGTGGCGTGGACGATGCCAACTATGCCGCCTTCGATATCGCCAACGTACTGGAACGCCTGCTGCTGAAAGGCAACATCGTTGTGAAGAAGGCTTACTGCGACTGGGATCGCTACAAGAAGTTCAAGCCAGCTATGCACGAGGCGGCCTTCGAGCTGATCGAGATACCGCATCTGCGCCAGTCGGGCAAGAATTCGGCCGACATACGCATGGTGGTCGACGCGCTCGATCTCTGCTACACCAAATCGCACGTCGATACTTTCGTCATCATCAGCGGCGATTCCGACTTCTCGGCACTGGTCAGCAAACTGCGTGAAAACAACAAGCTGGTCATAGGTGTCGGGGTCAAGAATTCAACATCGGATCTGCTCACCTCCAACTGTGACGAGTTCATCTATTACGACGATCTGGTCAGGGTCAAAGAGGCGGGGCAGCAGCGCAAGACCCAGCGCAAGAGCGCCAAGAAGAGCACCCCAGCCAACACCGAGCTGAGCGTCGAGGAGAAGCGACAGAGCGCGATCGACCTGGTGATGGAGACGATCGAGGACCTGTTCGAGGAGCGGGGTGCGCAAGGCAAGGTCTGGGGATCGATGGTGAAACAGGCGCTCAAGCGACGTAAACCAGGCTTCAGCGAGTCTTACCACAGCTTCCGCAGTTTCGGTGGCCTGCTGGAAGAGGCACAGGCGCGCGGTCTGCTGGAACTGGAGCACGACGAGAAGTCGGGCGGTTACATCATCAGGCGTTACATCAGCGAAGAGTAGCGGTCTGGAGGCCGCTACCGGGATAACAGCTTCAACAGAGATGGAAATGCCGATTGCGATCCAGTCGGCAGCAGGTCGATAGCAGGAAGAAGAGTGAAAAAACGCAACGCCAACTATCAGCCCTGGGAGAGAGCATTCGAGCGGATCTCGACGCCGTTCGAAGAGTTCATTCACGAGGAGACGGCCTCCGGCATCGTACTGATGGTCAGCACGGTCGCCGCGCTGTTACTCGCCAACAGCTTTCTGCACGGTCATTACGAACATCTTCTTCACACCGAGCTGAGTATCGGTATCGCCGGCTGGGAGCTGCGGCATACGCTGCACCACTGGATCAACGACGGCCTGATGGCGCTGTTTTTCATGGTCGTCGGCCTGGAGATCAAGCGCGAAGTGATCGTTGGCGAGCTCTCCGATCCGCGCGCGGCGCTGATGCCGATTGTCGCCGCGATAGGGGGCATGGTCGTGCCAGCGTTCACCTTCTATGTTTTCAACGCCGGGGGGGCGGGAGCTGGCGGATGGGGTGTGCCGATGGCGACGGACATCGCCTTCGCAGTCGGCGTGCTGGTGCTGCTGGGTTCGCGCGTACCGAAGACGGTGCTCACCTTCCTGGTGGGACTGGCGATCGTCGACGATCTCGGCGCGGTCGTCGTCATCGCGCTCTTCTACACCGAGCAGATCCATGCCAACTGGCTGCTGCTGGCGGTTGCCACGCTGGTGTTGTTGATCGCGCTGAACCGTTTCGGTTTCCGCCGGCCGATGCCCTATTTCATCGTCGGTGGCGTGATGTGGTTCGCGATGCTCCAGTCCGGGGTGCATGCAACGCTGGCAGGCGTGCTGACCGCGCTGACCATTCCCGTCAAGCCCAGGTTCGATCCTCGGCTCTTCATCGATCACATGGACGAATTGATGCAGGGGCTACGCAGCGAACAGCAGCGTTATGACCATTCGCCGCTGGGACGCGACTACTGCATCATTCACGACGACCGTTCACGCGCGCTGCTGCAGACGCTGGAGAACGGGGTGCACTCGGTCGAGTCGCCACTGCAGCGGCTCGAACACGCGATGCATATGCCGGTTGCCTTTCTGGTGATTCCGCTGTTCGCATTGGCCAATGCCGGTATTCCGGTCGAACTGTCGATTCTCGGCGAGACACTGACCCATCCGGTGGCGTTGGGGGTGATGGCGGGACTGGTGGTCGGCAAACTGCTCGGCATTGCGGGTGTCACCTGGCTGGCGGTGAAACTGGGGATAGGCACGCTGCCGGAGGGGATGACCCTGCGCCACCTGATCGGCGTGGGTCTGATCGGCGGTATCGGATTCACCATGTCGATTTTCATCGCCGAGCTCGGATTTGCCGGTCAGCCTGAAATGCTGTTGATGGCGAAGACCGGTGTACTGTTCGCCTCTTTGATTGCGGGTCTGGGTGGCTATCTCTGGCTACGTCTGACCGGCTGACCCGCGCTGGCCGGCGGTGGCGGTTATCCCGCCGATCCGGGGGTGACAGCAGCTTGGCGCTCGATGCGGAGCAGGGAGTTCTCGCGGTATCATGGATAATCAGATTGTCAGATCACAGCGCCTCTTCAGGCGGCGAATCCCGCTGCTGGCGGGCCTGCTCTATCTGCTGCTCGGCGGCGTGCTCGTCATATTGCTTCTTACCCCCCAGGCCGGTGCGGTCAGAGGTGCCGATTCGCCAGCCTACTACGGCTGGCTCTACCTGCTGGGCACGCTGCCGCTGGTCTATGTCGCGGTTACGCTCTGCCTGCGCTGGCTCGGCCTGGAACCTGCTCCACGGAGTGCGGACGGTCACAGCGGCTTACGGGACGAGGCTCGCCTGCGCATCCACAGCACGGTCTATCACGAGATCATGGAGGGGGTGGTCGTCACCGATGCCGACGCCAACATAATCTCGGTCAATCCGGCTTTCACCCACATCATGGGGTATCGCCCGGAAGAGGTTCTGGGAAAGAACCCGAGCCTGTTCAAGTCCGGAAAACACGATCCCGATTTCTACCAGCGCATGTGGGATTCGATAGTCACTCATGGCAGCTGGAGCGGCGAGATCTGGAACCGGCGCAAGGATGGCTCGATTCAGCCGGAGTGGCTCAATATCTCACGTGTACGCAACGCAGCCGGTGATACCACCCATTATGTCGGCAGCTTCACCGATACCAGCGTGATCAAGGCGTCGCAGGAACAGCTGCACCGGCTCGCGCACCACGACATCCTCACCGGGCTCCCCAACCGTCTGCTGTTCAACGATCGCCTGGGGCAGGCGATCAAACACGCGCAGCGCGGCGGGTATCAGGTCGCGGTGCTGTTCATGGATCTGGACGATTTCAAGAAGGTCAATGACACGCTTGGTCACCAGACCGGCGACGAGTTGTTGCGGCAGGCGGCGCAGCGCTTGGAGTCCCAGCTGCGCAAAGGGGATACCGTGGCCCGGCTCGGCGGTGACGAGTTCGTGATTCTGCTGCATCGGCTGGCGCGCTCCGAGTATGCGGCGGTGGTCGCGAACAAGGTCGAGCAGCAGTTGCACTCGCCTTTCGTAATTGCCGGTAAACAGCACTTCGTCGGCGTCAGCATCGGTATCGCCCTCTATCCGCAAGATGGTGACCGGGCCGAGCTGCTGATGCGCAACGCAGACATCTCGATGTATCGTGCCAAGGAGCTCGGCAAAGGGGGGTTTCAGTTCTATACCGATGATCTCTCGCTGGCGGCGAGCGCGCGGGCGGAGCTGGAACGGGAACTGCGCGGCGCGCTGGAAGCGGGAGCTTTCGAACTTCACTACCAGCCCGAGATGATGCTCGGTGAAGCACGGGTGATCGCCGTCGAGGCGCTGTTGCGCTGGCGGCACCCGAGGCTGGGCCTGCTCGCTCCGGCCGATTTCATCCCGCTCGCGGAGCAGACCGGTCTGATTCTCGATATCGGCGGCTGGGTGCTGGAGGAGGCCTGCCGGGTGGCGAGCGGCTGGCAGAGCGATGCCTTGCAGAGCGCGCGAATCGCGGTGAATGTCTCGACGACGCAGCTGCAGCGAGGCGATCTGCTGGCGCAGGTCGAACAGGCGTTGGCGAATAGCGGGCTGGCGGCGGACCGGCTCGAACTCGAGCTCAACGAGAGCTTCGTAATGGGTGACGTCGAAAAGAGCATCGACCTGCTGCGGCGCTTGAAAGCGCTCGGAGTAGGGATAGTGATCGACGATTTCGGCACTGGGTACTCTTCGTTGAGCCACCTGCAGAAGTTGCCGATCGACCGTTTGAAGCTTGACCGATCCTTCCTCGCCGACGTGCCCACCGACAAGGGGCATTGCGCCATCGCCAACGCGATCGTCTCATTGAGCGACAAATTGCGGATTCCGGTAGTGGCCGAAGGGGTGGAGAACGACGAGCAGCTCTCCTTCGTAACAGGTATTGGCTGCCTTGCGGCGCAGGGGTATCGCTACACCCATCCGTTGCCCGCCGACCAGTTTCAGCGCCAGTACGACCATTGATTGACAACCCGCTGGCTGTGGCGCGGCGTTGACGTCTCCGTCAGCCCATTTTGCGGCGATCCCGCACTTCGAACTCTACATGCAGCACCGTGCCGTTCCTGAATCTGAGTTCGACCGGAATGCGCTCTCCGGCGTGGATCGCGGAGGTACCGTAGAACATCAGGTGGTAGCCGGTTTCGTTGCTGAACTCGACCGATCCCCCGGCTGGCACCTCCACCTCGGACTGGCGCTCCATGCGCGCCAGTTCGTTTACCACGAACGAACGGTGCACCTCGATCCGTTCCGCCCTCGGGCTGCTGGCCTCGATCAGATACCTGGCGCTGTCGCTGTCGTTGTGCAGCGTCATCAGTGCTGCAGTGACGGCGATCATCGGCGGAATCTCCGCGATCCAGCCGTTCTCGACGCGGATCTCGCGCGCCGGTTCTGCACTGCAGGCGTATAGCAGCGCTGCCAGCGCCGGGTAGAAGAGTAGGCGTTGCAGCAGGTTGAAGTTTCGCATCGGTGTGGTCGCATCGGCTGGTCGGGCATGGGGGAAAGCATGACGGCTTCCCCTGGAATCGGCGCCGAGTCTATCATATCGGCGAAGGATCCCTGAATGGCCAGCGGGGTCCGTTCAGAGGCGCGGGGAGTCGCCGATAGAGCTTCAGAGCCATCTCCCGGTCACCGGATCATGCGACAGCAGACCACCAATGCATTGACGATCGCCGCGTTCTGCAACGCGGTCATCTTCATTCTTGCGGTTGCGGTGTCGATCCACTGGCTGGAGGGCGATCGGCTGGTCCCGTTGTGGTGGAGTCAGCTTATTCCGTTGCTCTGGCTCACTTCGGTTGCCTTCTCGGCCACGGAGTTCATGCTCCACGGCAGTCGCGACAGGGCGGCGCTGCAGACCCTGGCGCTGGTCGTTCTGCTGCCGCCGTTCCGCTTGGCGGTGGTACCCGCCAAGCCGGGTTGCAGCTGGCTGCCCGGGCTCGGCTGGTGCGAACACGACCGGGTACTGTTCCGCCGACTGGAGCGTGCCTTCGCGGCGCCGATGATCGTCATTGCGGGATTGATGTTGCCGATCGTCGCGGTGGAGCTGTTCTGGCCCGCGCTGACCGAGCGCTACTGGGTGCAGCTGGCGATGAACATCGGTGCCGGCGGAATCTGGATGGCCTTTACCGTCGAGTTCATCATTCTCTTCAGCATCAGCGGCGAGAAACTGAAGTACTGCCTGCGACACTGGCTGGATCTGATCATCATCGTGCTGCCGCTGATCAGCTACCTGCGTACACTACGACTGCTGAAGCTGGGCAAGATCGCCCGCACACTGCGCGCCTACCGCATGCGCAGCCTCACCACCAAGCTGTTTCAGGGCGCCACCACCGCCGACCTGCTGGGACTGATACTGCGTCGTTCGCGCGAGAAGCAGATCGACCACCTGCAGCAGCGCATCGAGCTGCACCGCGAGGAAATCGACGATCTGCAGGCGCAGATCGATACGCTAAGGGAAACGGGAGAGGGAGAGCGCTAGCCGGGCAGGGGCTCAGCGGCTCCGCTGCAACGCCGGTTTGCGCGCGTGAGCCGGCGGCTTGGCTCAATCGGCCACCTCGGCAAGCAGTGCGTCGATGACGGCGTGGACCTGAGGTGTGTTCCAGTCGATCGCACGGTTGATCGAGTAGCGGATCCTGCCTTCCCGGTCGACCAGGAAGGAGCTGGGGAAGCTGAAGACCCCCCACGCAAGCGACGCGCGTCCGTCGCTGTCCATCAGGACCGGGAAATCGACATCGATGCGTCTCCGGAACTTCTCCACCGCTGCCACCGATTCGCGGAAATCGACTGAGATCAGCGCGAAAGGGCGATCTTTGTAGTGCGCTCTGAGGGCGTTGAGTGACGGCACCTCTTCCACGCAGGGGGGGCACCAGGTGGCCCAGAAGCTGACCAGCGTGACCCTGTCGGCGAAACCGGTCGACGTACGCCTGCCCCGGTCGTTCAGCAGATCCAGTCCGGCGGCCTGGCGTGGCTTTTCGAAGGCGACCAGCTCCTGAACTTTCGCCGCCTGCGGAGCCGATCGCACGAGCGGCAGCGCATGCTGCGGTTTGTCGGCCGCTTGCAGCAGCCTGGCCAGGCGGAGGATTTGCGCCGGTACCGCTTCGGTGGCCCGGTCCTCGAGCGGATCCTCGCCCGGACGGTGCATGAAGAACCAGTCTCTGACCCCTTCCAGCAACTGCACGTGCGCCGGCGCGCCGGCAGCCCAGAAAGCCTCCATCACCCGGGGCAATCGCCAGCGCTGGCTCCCCTCTGTCGGCTGTACGACCACCAGCGGATAGTTGCTGGCCGACACGATCGGATCCAGTTCGGGGCTCTGGCCGGCTATCGGGGCCGGACCGAAGAGATTGGGGTAGTAGAGGATCGAGCCGATCAGCCGCTCGCGTTCGGCATGCTGCTGCGACCAGAGGCGGACACCGCGCAGCAGCGGCAGCGGCATGCGGTCGTAGCTGGCGAGCAGCAGCCGCTTGTCGCTGCGGCTATGCGCCGCGGCGATGACCGCGGCGATGCCTTCGCCGGAGAGCGTGCGCACGTTCTCGCTGCTGCGGGGCAGAAAATAGTCCGCCAACGGGTCGATCCGCCAGAGTTCGATGCCCAACGCGTTGATCCGTTGCAGCATCCGTTCGAACTGGGGACGCGACTGATCGTGGTCGACCAGCCAGATCATCAACAGATCGCCCTCGGCGGGCCACACCTCGACATGGATATCGTTGCCGTCTTCCAGCTCGACCTGAAATGAGTCGGCAAAGGCGGGTGTTGTCAGGCTTACCATTGCAAGGACCAGCACCGCAGCCAACAGGGCGCGCGATCTGTCGCTGAATCGTCGCATCATCAAGAAGTTACCGGGCCAATACGGAATCGCGATCATATACGCCGGCGCCGCTGCTGGAAACAGGAGCTCGCCGTCGGGTGCGGCTATCCAATGCAGATTGAGGGTGCGATAATGCCGTCTCCGCCTTTATGCACCTTTGAAAATGACGGCTATGCAGCTCAGCGAAATACTGATCGAACGAGGGGTTCTCGACGATATCGGCCTGCAAAGGGCGGAGAAGGCGCAGCGCGAACTGGGCGGTGATCTGCGCGAGATTCTGCTCAAGCTGGGGATCGTCTCGGGTGAGGATCTCGCTGCCGCACTGGCGCAGCAGCATGGTCTGCCGCTGGTCGGCAAGCGCGAATATCCCGCCACACCGCTATATCTGAGCAAGGTCTCGGTCAGCTTTCTGAAGGCATCGAAGATCCTGCCACTGCGCGAGACCGACGACGGTCTGGAGCTGGCGATGGTCAATCCCGGCGACGACTACGCCAGGCAGGCGATGACGATGCTGACCGGCCGGCCGGTACAGCCGATGGTCGGCGTTGCCAAGGAGCTCGAAGCGGCTCTGGAGCAGCTCTACGGCGACGGCCGCAGTTCGCTCGACCGCATTATCGACGACGCCGGACAGGGGGCAGGCGGCGACTCCGAGGAGGATATCGAGCGGCTCAAGGATCTGGCCAGTGAGGCGCCGATCGTGCGGTTGGTCAACAATCTGTTCCTGCGCGCCTACGAAGAGCGGGCATCGGACATCCACATCGAACCCTCGGAGGGTCGGCTGCGGGTGCGTTTCCGCGTCGACGGCGTCATGCGCGAGGTCGACAGCGCGCCTAAACGGCTCGCATCCGCGGTCGTGTCGCGGGTAAAGATCATGGCCCATCTGAATATCGCCGAGCGGCGCCTGGCGCAGGATGGCCGAATTCGCCTGCAGGTGCGCGACCAGAACGTCGACATGCGTGTCTCGACCGTGCCGACCCTGCACGGCGAGAGCGTGGTGCTGCGCCTGTTGGAACAGAACAACGTCGTGCTCGACTTCGAGGTGCTCGGATTCGAGCCGGAGATCCGCGACCGCATGCTCAACTCGCTGTCGCAGCGGCACGGCATCTTTCTGGTCACCGGACCCACCGGCAGCGGCAAGACCACCACCCTCTACACCGCGTTGACGCATCTGAATCAGCCGGAGCGGAAGATCATCACGGTCGAGGATCCGGTGGAGTATCAGCTCGAGGGGGTGACACAGATTCAGGTCAATCCGGATATAGGCCTCAGCTTCGCCAGCGTGCTGCGCTCGATCGTGCGCCAGGACCCGGATGTGATCATGATCGGCGAGATGCGCGACCTGGAGACCGCCGAGATCGCGGTGCAGTCGGCGCTGACCGGCCACATGGTGCTGTCGACGCTGCACACCAACGATGCCGCGGGTGCGGTGACCCGTCTGCTCGACATGGGGGTGGAGGACTATCTGCTGACCTCGACCGTCAACGGAGTGCTGGGGCAGCGCCTGGTGCGCTCGCTCTGCAGGCACTGTCGCGAAGCCTACCGCGCTTCTGAGGAGCTGGTACGGCGCATGAAGCTGGAGCCGCTCGCCGCCGCCGACGGCAGCGTCACGCTGCACAAGGCGGTCGGCTGCGAGGAGTGTGGCGGTGTGGGCTACAGCGGCCGGGTGGGGATCGTGGAATTTCTGGAGGTGAACGACGCGATACGAGAGCTGGTGCTCAAGCGCGCGGACGCCACGCGCCTGCACCGGCTGGCACGCGAACAGGGGATGATCAGCATGGCCGAGGATGGCATGCGCAAGGCGACAGCCGGCGTCACCACCGTGGAGGAGGTGCTGAGAGTGACCCGGGAGAGCTGATCACGGCTCCGGCGCAATCAGATCAGGCGAAGCGGATGACGAAGTTCCATTACAAGGCACTGACGCCGGCGGGCGAACCGACGCAAGGCGAGCTGGAGGCGGCCAGCGAGGCGGTGGCGATCGACCGGCTGCGCGAGCGGGGCCTGTTGCCGGTCAGCTTCAGGCCCGTGGCTTCGCGCGGCAGTCGCGACGGGCTCTTCACGCGCAGTCGCAGCATCAACCATGCGCAGTTGACGCTCTTCACCCGTGAGCTGTCGAGACTTCTCTCCGCCGGGGTGTCGCTGGACCGGGCAATGACGATTCTCGCCAGCGTCAGCGACGAACCGCTGCAGCGCGCGCTGATCACGCGTTTGTTGGAGTCGATCCGCGGTGGTGGCACCTTTGCCGAGGCGCTGCGGCAGGAGGGCCCGCCGTTCAACCGGCTCTACGTCAACATGGTTCGGGCAGGCGAGGAGGGCGGTGCGCTCAATCTGGTGCTGGAGCGACTGGCCGACTACCTGGAGAAGGCGCGGGAATTTCGCGCCAACATCACTGCGGCGATGATCTATCCGATGATTCTGCTGATCGTCGCGCTCGCCTCGCTGGCGCTTCTGTTGATGCTGGTGGTTCCCCAGTTTCAACGCATGTTCGATGAGGCCGGCGCGGCGCTGCCGCTGCCCACGCAGATTGTCGTGGCGCTCGCCGACTGGGTGCAGAACTACTGGTGGACACTGTTGCTGGCACTGCTGATGCTGCTGTTGATTCTGCCGAGGTTGATGCAACAGCCGGCGCTGAAGCTGGCCTGGGACCGCTTTCTGCTCTCCACCGTCGGTGTCGGAGCGCTACTGCGCAAGATCGAAGTAGCGCGCTTCTGCCGCACCCTGTCGACGCTGCTGAGCAACGGTGTGGTGCTGCTCAACGCGCTGGCAATCGTGCGCGAAACCCTTGGCAACCAGGTGTTGGCGCACTCGGTCGACAGGATAGTCGACAGCCTCAAGGGCGGTGGAACCTTCTCCGCGCCGATGTTGGAGCAGGGAGTCTTTCCAAAATTGGCCTGCCATATGGTGCGCGTCGGCGAGGAGACGGGACATCTCGACGAAATGCTGCTGGACGTTGCCGAGATCTACGACAAGGAGGTTGCGCAGAGTCTGAAGAAGCTGCTCAGTCTGCTGGAGCCGCTGATGATCCTGACCCTTGGCGTGCTGGTGGCCGGCATCATCTTCTCCATCCTGATCGCTCTGCTCAGCATCAACGATCTCGCGCTCTGACGGTCGGCCGGAGAGCGTTCGGCGAGATGATCCGACGCGGTGGGGCAACCGTCCGCTGGCGTCGTTCCAGGTTTACGGTGCGTTCGGTTGCCGCCCTGCCCAAAGCCTGCAGCTTCTCCTGCTGTTGCTGCTGCACCGCCTGCAGCTGCTCCTTCTGTGCCTGCTGCTGCAGCTTGCGCCGATCGGCCGCCGAGAGAACATTGTCGCTCAGTTTCAGCGTCTCGCTCGAGCCCTGCTGCTCGATCTTGACCCATTCGGGGGTGATCTCCGTGATCTTCCAGCCCGATCCCGGCAACATCTCACCCTCGCTGGCGCGCACGGTGTCAGCCTCTTTGCCGCGTGGTTTCAACAGCGCACTTCTCTGGTTGTCGGTGATCAGGATCCCCATTACCGAGTACTGGCTCTGGTCCGGCGGCGCCGAAGCCAGCTGCGGCGCGCTCGCGACCGGCTCCTCGCCCGGAGCCGGAGGTCTGCGCGACTGCGAGAAGAGCGGCCGTGCGGTCATCTCCTCGAAGCGCGCCAGCGGTGGTGCTGGCGGCAGCTCGGCCACCGCTGCCGCAGTGTCGGCTCCGACCGGAGAGCGCTGCGCCTGCGGGGCGCTCGCCGCGGTTTCTGCCGCGTCGAATGCGTTGTCATTGAACGCAGCGTAGAGCGCGTAACACAAACCCGCCGCCAGGCCGAGCAGAAGCAGCGTCAGCAGACGTTCACCGGATCTGTTCATCCCTCGGCCTCCAGACGGCGGAATCCCGAGACCTGCAGCGAGACGCTCAGCTGCTGGCCCGCGCCGAGTTCCTGCTGCGCGATACGCGAACGTCGTACCCGCTTGATACGGACCTCCATCTTGTCGATGAACAGCAGTGGCTTGCGGAATTCGATGCCGTGCAGCACCTGCTGCAAAGCTTCGATGTTGCCGCTGAACTGCGCCCGGATCGCGATCCGCTCCATCGCGCCCTGGAGCACTTCCGGCAGTGCCTGCGTGCTCTCCAGGCGGCCGCCGGCCTGCTGAACGACCTGCTTTAGCAGCGCCTGCAGGTTGGCGCCGGCGATCGCGGTGCTGGCGCCGCCGAGCAGCTCCTCACCGCTTGAGTCCTGTTGCAGCAGCGCCTCGAGTTCGGCGCGGATCTGCGTCTGTCGGCCGGCGAGTGTACTGTACTTCTGCAGTCGGAACTGCAGCTCCGCGATGCGTTCGTCCGATGCGCTGAAAGCGTTGCGCAGCGGCAGCACCAACAGCATCACGACGACCAGGAGCAGCAGCGCCAGCAGCCCCAGCGCCAGCGCGCGTTGCGCGTTTCCGGAGAGGTTACTGAACATCAGCCGCTACCCGCGAGACTTTTGCACTGATCTGGAAACGCTCGCCGCCGGAGCGGTCGTCCTGAACCACCGAGGCTTGAAATGCGGCGTTCTCCAGCAGTTCGGAGTTCTCGATGCTGCTGATCAGCACCGATGCTTTGGCGGAGATACCTGAGAGCTTGATCTCGTCGTTGCCGTAGCTCGCCCGTTCAAGCCAGGTATTGTCCGGCAGGATCGCGCTCAGTTCATCGAGCACGGCAACCACTGCCGGTCGCTCCTGTTTCATGTTGCGCAGCATCGCGCGCTCGCCACGCAGCTGCTCCAGGCGGGCACGCACCCTGTTGGTGCTGTCGGCCTGCAGACGCATGGTCTCGACCCGGGTGTCGAGCGTCGCTTCGCGCTCCGCCCTGATGAACAGCTGGCCGCCAAGCAGAACCGCCAGCAGCAGCCCGTTGACCAGCAGCAGCACGCCGTTGGCGCGGGAGATGAGGCGTTGCGGAGGGTTGCGGCTGAGGGGGTCCGATAGCAGATTGACGACCGGCTCGCTGAGCGTGTCATCGCCGCTGTAGTCGACGATATCCGGCATTACTCCCCAGCCGAGCATACGTTCGGTGATCCGCTCCAGCTCGCTCTTGGGGACCAGGCAGAGTTCGACGTCGAGCGTCTTCTCGGCGTGGTTGCGCCGCAGGATACGATGGCTAAAGTCAACCTGCTCGGGCGGGTAGGGTGAGAGCGTGTCGAGCTGATAGGCGAGAATCTGGCGCAGATCCTTCTCCGCTGCCAACGGCAGTGTCATCTGCCGACGTAATATCGCGTACTCGGGCAGGCGCGCGACGGTAGTCCGTTTGCGTCCCTGCTCGTTACCCAGCAGCGCCGACACCTCCGCCGCAGTCGCCTCCGGATCGACGCTACCCAGCTCCGACCAGGCCACGCCGCGGCGCCGGAAAAGGGTTACCCGCTGTTGTTGAAACAGCGCCAGCAGCATCTCTCCAGCACCGGGTGAAGCCGGTTTCAGCGCTGCCGGAACCATCGCCGTCAACTCTCCTTTCCACCACTGCAGAAAAGCGCTGATCCAGTCGTGTACGGCGCCCAGGCCGCTGTGTGAACTCTGCTTCATCTTTCCGCGTCGTCGCTCTCCACTTCCGGGTAGGCGCTACCCGATTCGAGCAGATAGTAGGGTTTATCCAGCCGCTCCTCAGGAATCCAGACCACCAGCCGCCGTGTGGCGGTGGTTTTCGACGGCAGCTGCGCCTCGCCGATCACGCTATAGACCGGCCCCACCTGGCCTGAAACCAGGGATTCTACATTGATCAGCGCCAGAATCGGAGCGGGATTCTCCGCATCACCGACGATTTTGCGGTCGGCGATGAAGCGCTCCAGCTCCGCGGCGTCCGTTCCCCGCAGCGACTCCAGTACCTTGACCGGCGAGAAATTGGGGTTGATCTCGGCGCTGCCGCTGTAGACCGTGACCAGCGGTGCCAGGCCGGCAAAGATCTCCGGGGTGACGCCCAGCACCTGGCGCAACTCGTCGACGCTCAGAAACGGCCGATCGGCCGGCGGCCAGGGCCAGCCGGCACTCTGATACTCGGATCGTTCCGCCCCCTCCGGTCGGCGCAGGTCGTTTTCGTCGCGCCAGTCGGCGATCGCGTGGGCCAGCCGCAAGGCCTGGTCGCTCTCCAAACCGATCGACGTCAGTAGATCCTCGAGCAGGGTCTCATCGGCTTTGTTGATATCGACCTTGCCGTTCTCGTCCTGCAGTCGCACACGCAGTTGTGCTCCCTCCCACGGGAGCTCGACCGGCCGGCCGTTGATCATCGCGTCGTAGAACCGTCCTTCGACCGTCAGCAGGCCATGAATCCCTCTCATCGCGGCCGCCTCCGCCAGGTGTCTGGCCTTGATCCGCTCGACCAGATTACGAGTCACCAGGTTGTCGGTGCGCGTGGCCTGGGAGAAGCCGAGCGCCAGCAGCGAGAGGATGGCGATGAACCAGAGCGCAACGACCAGCGCCAGTCCGGCACTGCCTCCGGGCATGCCGGGAGAGCACAGCAGAGCGGGTGTGCTTCGAGTAGCATGGTTACAGCGTTCGCCAGCGGGGGGGATGGGTTGCATGTCGCTGTTCACAGATTGAGGCGGCAGAGGCCGGTGACGTCGACAGGCAGACAGGCGAGTTCGATCTCGCTGCCTGGTGCCACTATGATGGCGGGCCAGTGCTGTTGCGGCGTAGCGATCTCGAGCCTGATTAGCTGCGGCGGTGGTTGCTCCTCCGGCCAGCCTGTACGCCACTCCGTTTCCTCGCCATCGCCGCTGCCATAGCTGAAGCTGATATCGGCATCGGCGAGCCTCAGCACCGTTTCCGCTTCGCCCTCCGCTTCATCGAAGAAACGCTCGGCGTCGAACGGTGACATCTTCAATGTCAACCTGGTCTCGTCGCGCTCCTGCTCGACACGGAATTCGAGGGTGTGCACACCGCCGGTCGCGGGGTAGGGGGGGAGTCTGGCGGGAAAACGCAATTGCCGCTCGTTGCCGATGAAGGCGAAGCCGGCCGGGTCACCCACCGGCAGGGGGATGAATCGATCCAGCATATTGCTGAGCAGGCGGTGCGTCACCTCGAGGCCCGCGGCGCGCTGCGACATACGCTCACCCGCGTCCCAGACCCGCTGGGTGAAGCGGAAACCGCTCATCAGCAGAGTCATCGCCAGCGCGAACAGCGCGATCGAAATCAGTACCTCGACGAGCGTGAATCCGCCATCGGCCCGCTGCGTGAAATATTGCGGGCGTTCAGCCATCGGCTCTGCCCAGGCGCAGCGTCGACATCTCCAGCCACTGTTCGCGGTTGCCGTGCAGCCAGCGCAGCTGAAGATCGACGCGCAGCAGCCGGTGGCTCAGCGCGGCGCCCGCTGTCGGCAGAGTTTCATCCGTCTGTACGTCGGCGGACTGGACCTCCAGATGCCAGGAGAAGGGACCCTCTTCGCCGCTCCGTTCGCCGATCTCCAGCGGCCAGCGGTCCTCCAGCGACGCCATTATCCCGTCGGCGACGATTGCCGCGGCGACCCGTTGTTCGGCCGCCGAGCCGCTGCGCAGCCCGGTCGAGAAGATCTGGAAGATCAGCGCCAGTGCCAGGCTCAGCAGCACGAAAGCCACCATTGTCTCGAGCAGTGTAAAACCACGCATGCTCTTTGCCTGCACCGTTGGCAGGTACATCTCAGCGCACCTCCTCGGTGACGATGCTGCCGGTCATCCAGTTGACCGCCACGCGCAACACGCGGCTGCCGCTGGAGAGCGTGACCGAGCCGCCGGTCGATGAGCCGTCTGGAAAAAAGCGTATCGCACCGACCTGGTCGCCCGACCGCTCGGATGCCGCGGTCTTTAGTTTCAGATCGAGCGTGACGGGTAGTTCGGTAATTGCGGCGTTGTTACCGGCGGTGAAAGTACGCGCCTCGAGATTCAGGCTGAACACTTGTTCGCGATGACTGCTGAGTGCCAGCGACTGGGTTTTGCGCAGCCCGGCCGCGACCAGTCTCACCCCCTGCCGGAACTCGCCGCTGGAGAGACCTTTGCTGAAAAAAGGGGGCACGATCGCCACGGCGGCCACCAGCAGCAGTAGAACGACCAGCAGTTCGAGCAGCGAGAATCCCCGCGTCGCGGCAGCCGGGGGCCGATTAGAGCCGGATGTCGGCGTTGTCGCCTTCACCGCCTTCGGCATTGTCCGCTCCCAGAGAGTAGAGTTCAAAGCTGCCACCCGTCTGGTTCGGCGGGTTGTAGTGGAACTCCTGTCCCCAGGGGTCGATTGGAATCTCATTCTTGCGTAGATAGGGCCCCTGCCAGTTTTTGGCCCCCGAACCATTCTGCAACAGAGCCGCGAGTCCCTCGTCACTGCCCGGGTAGCGGCCGACATCGAGCAGATAGAGGTCGAGTGCCGCCGCCAGCTGTTCCAGCTGCAGCTTGGCCGTGTCGCTCCTGCCGCGCCCCAGGTAGCTGACCACTTTGGGCCCCACCAGTCCTGCCAGCAGGCCCAGAATCACCATGACCACCAGAAGTTCTATAAGCGTGAATCCCGCTATGGATGTTTTTCGTTGCTTGCTCGTTGTACTTTTCATCGCTGCTGCGGCTGGTACCGTCGTCCCGGCCCCGGCCTATTGTCATCATAGGATTGGGCGATTGTCTCCGAGATCGTTTCCGCTGTACAGGCTCAACCCGGGGCGGCACCTCAGGGCGCTTCATTTAGTGGTGGAAATGAATTAATCTGCCGTCCATCGCGAGGTTTAAAGAAATAGGTGAAGGGAACCGATTTCCATAGTCAGAACGGCATACCGGAACCACAACAACCATGAATTACTCGACCGGCTTAACCACCCTTGTTGCGATCTTTCTTCTCGCATCCTGCAGCAGCATGCGGCAACCACAGGACTGGGGCGGGGCTGAGGGGACGGATGATCCCCTGGCCAGTTACTCGGTATTGGCGGGTCGCAAGATCGAGTCGGCACAGCCGGGTCAGAGCGAGAACCCGGACAAGGTCGAAAAGGGCCGGCTAAACGAGACCGGCAACGGGCTGGAGAAGCCACTCAAGTTCCGCGGCAGCGATCAGTACGTCAAAGCCGTACCGCCGCTGGCGGGCGGCCAGGCACTGCAGGGCGACGGCATCGTACTCAATTTCGAGAACGCAGATCTGCGCGAGGTGGTGCGCACCATCCTCGGCGACTTCCTCAAGATCAGCTATATCTACGACCCCAAGGTGCAGGGCAGCGTCAGCTTGCAGACCACCCGCCAGTTGACGCCGGAGGCGGTGCTGGCCACGCTGGAGACCTTGCTGCGTATGAACGGCGCGGCGCTGGTGGCGGGTGATCCCTACCGCGTCGTTACCGCCGCGGATGCGCCCAAGACCCAGCTGGTGCCGCAACTCGGCAACAGCGCCACGCCGCTCCCACCCGGCTTCCGCGTGATCGTCGCGCCTTTGCAGTACGTCTCGGCGACGCAGATGGAGAAACTTCTGGAGCCGTTCGCCGCGCCGCAGTCGCTGCTGCGCGTGGATGTGGAACGCAATCTGCTGGTGCTGGCGGGAACCAGTGCCGAGCTGGGCACGCTGATCGATACCATCGGCGTCTTCGACGTGGACTGGCTGGCTGGACAGTCGATCGGGCTCTTTCCGCTCTCGCAGGTGACGCCCGAAGATATGATGAAGGAGCTGGATGCTATATTCGGTACCGATGCCCAGGGACCGCTTGCGGGGCTGATCCGCTTTCAGCCGATCAACCGCCTCAACGCGTTGCTGGTGGTCAGCGCCCAGTCCGCCTATCTCGACAAGATCGAGCAGTGGATCACCCGCCTTGATCGCAGCTCCAGCGCTGGCCAGAATCTCTACGTCTTCTATCTGCAGAACGGCAAGGCGAAGGATATCGCCGATATCCTGACGCAGATCTTCGCCGAGCGAGACCGTGGCCGGGGCAGCGACAGCGGCAAGGTGGCGCCGGGTCGTCGCGCGGTCGAGTTGCAGTCCGCCAATGCGCCGCAGACCTCCACTGGGGGGGCGACGCCACCGTCGGTGCCGCCGGCGGCAGCCGGTCGCACCAGCGAGGGGCTGGCCTATTCGGAGTCGGCCAACATCAAGATCATCGCGGATGAAGTCAACAATTCACTGCTGATTCTCGCCAGTCCGCCCGACTACCGCATGGTCGTGGCGGCAATCAACAAGCTGGATATCGTGCCGCTGCAGGTGCTGATCGAGGCGACCATCGCCGAGGTCAAGCTCACCGACGATATGCGTTTCGGCCTGCAGTGGTTCTTCAAGAGCGGTAACCTGCAGGGGATTTTGCGCAGCGGAACGGTAACCGGGATCAGCGCGGATGTGCTCAGCTCCACGATCACCTCCGGTTTTTCGCTGATCGGTGAGGGCTCCGATGCCAAGGCGATCCTGGATGCGCTGGACGGCGAGACCGCTGTCAACATCGTCTCCTCGCCGCACCTCATGGTGCTGGACAACCAGACCGCGACGCTACAGGTCGGCGATGAGGTTCCGCTGATCACGCGCCAGCAACAGAGCACCGCGACCGATGCCAACCTGGTCAATACGGTGGAGTATCGCGATACCGGCGTGATCATGAAAGTCACCCCGAGGGTCAATGCCAGCGGCTCGATCATCATGGAGGTGGAGCAGGAGGTGAGCACCGTGGTGCCCAACCCGGAGGAGCCGCTCTCGCCGACCATCAGCCAGCGCAAGTTCAAGAGTTCGGTGGTGGTGCAGTCGGGCG
>JAGRGU010000102.1 GCA_020445335.1 Gammaproteobacteria bacterium | reverse complement strand
CTCGACTTTTTTCTGCAGCGGATGACGCCGGAGCTCTTCCTCCATTTCGAGGTGGTTCCCGATCGTCTTCCCGCGGCACTGCGCGAGCGACTGCGACTTTTCCCGCCGGGCTCGCTGCAGCTGGAGATCGGCATCCAGACCTTCAATCCGGAGGTGGCGGCGCGTATCGACCGGCGCCAGAATTTCGCCAGCAGCGAGGCGAACCTACGCTGGTTGCGCGCGCAGACGGGGGCGCATATCCATGCCGATCTGATCGCAGGACTGCCGGGCGAGGATCTGCAGAGCTTCGCCGCCGGCTTCGACCGGCTGGTGGTGCTGGCGCCGCACGAGATCCAGGTTGGCATACTGAAGCGCCTGCCGGGCACGCCGATCGCCAGGCATAGCGAGAGCTGCGCGATGCGCTACAACCCCGATCCCCCCTATAACATCCTCAGTAGCGCGCAGATCGACTTCGCGACGATGCAGCGGCTGACCCGCTTCGCCCGCTACTGGGATCTGATCGGTAACTCGGGACGCTTCGGCGAGACGCTGCCGCTACTGCTGGGTGGACGACCCTTCGAGCGCTTCATGAGCTTCAGCGACTGGCTCTACGCCGAGACCGGGCAGCTTCACCGCTTTGCCTTGAAGCGGCTGTTCGAACTGCTGCAGCGGGGCATGGTCGAGCGGCTGGATGCGGCGCCGGATGAATGCGCCAGGGTGCTGGCGGCAGACTTCCGCCGCAGTGGTCTCAAGGGGGCGACCGATACACTGCGCCAGCGTGTTGCGGCGGACAACCGCAGGTCGCGCCAATCACGGCACTGAGCGCGGCTAATAGTTCAGCTCCAGCGCCGTGCAGAGGTAGCGCATGAAGGGATCCGTCTGACGGAAGGCGTCGGCCACCAGGCGCACGAACCCCTGATCGTTGATCTCCCGCTCGGCGAACGGTCGGCAGGCGATGAAATCCTTGCGCATCAGATCCAGCATCAGCTCGTGTTCGCGCGGATAGCCGCGAGGCGGCCGCTTCAGCGAATCCCCCTCCAGCACGAAGTTGGCTTTGAACGGGCGGTGGGCGAGCGCCCGCTTCCAGGCCGCCGGGTTGTCGAGCATGAAGTCGCGGATTCTGCTCAGCACCTTGCCCTCGGGGTGCCAGATGCCGGCACCGATGAAGCAGCTGCCGGGCTCGATATGAAGATAGAAACCCGGTGCGTGCACATCCTTGCCGAGTTCGTGGCGAAACTGGATACCGATGTTGCTCTTGTAGGGGGTCTTGTCGTTGGAGAAGCGGGTATCGCGATAGACCCGCATCAGCGAACCGCCGACCTTTTTCGCCAGCGCGTGGAAGTGCGGCGACTGCTTGCGCAGCGGATCGGCCATCGCCTCGATGAATGCCAGTGCCGGCTCGCGTACCAGCGCCTCGTAGTCGGCCTTGTGGGCATTGAACCACTCGCGCTCGTTGTTCGACTTCAGCGTTTTTAGGAAGCGGATGGTCGATTCTGGGAAACCCGAAAAATGTGGCATCGGTTCGACTCCTGTCGCAAGAGGGAAAGTGGACACTGAAAAGGACTATAGGCGATTATCGTCGACTCCTGCCATCTCACTTTTCCTTACCGGAGAGCAACAGCAATCGACCGATGAGTGACGTTCATTGCAGAAGGTATATCGACGCCGACCGGGATGAACTGGTCGCGCTCTGGGTGCGGGTGTTTCCGCACGCCTCACCACACAATGCGCCGCTGAAAATGCTCACGGAGAAGCTTAAGGTCGACGATCTGGTCTTCGTCGCGACACTTGACGGGGATATCGTTGGCGCCTGCATGGCGGGCTACGATGGACACCGCGGATGGCTCTACGCCGTGGCGGTAGCGCCCGAACAGCGACGCACGGGTGTCGGCCGTGCGCTGCTCCGTTACACTCTCTCTGCGCTCGCTCGACTGGGCTGCGGCAAGGTGAACCTGCAGATCCGTGCCGGCAACAGCGAGGTCATAGCGTTCTATCGCTCGCTCGGATTCGTCATCGAAGCGCGCGTGAGCATGGCCTGTCGGCTGACGGAGGGTTGAGTGGATATGCAGTTCGATGCGGAAAATACATACCGGGTCTTCAGTTGGCTATGGAGCTCGGGACAGGTCTCCGAGGCGGATATCGACACCATGGAGATCCTCGATATCGACGTGGTCATCAATCTGGCGCTGCCGACGTCGTCAAACGCGCTGCAGGGCGAGGCGGAGATGGTGACCATGCGCGGGCTGGTCTATCTGCAGATACCGGTCGAGTGGGAGTCGCCGCAACTGGAGGCGTTCGAACAGTTCGTCGGTGCGCTCGATCTGTTCAAGGGCAAGCGCCTGTGGGTGCACTGCGCGAAGAATATGCGCGTTTCGGCGTTCCTCTACCTCTACCGCAGACTGGTGCTGCTGGAGTCGGAGGAGCGCGCGCAGTTTCCAATGAACGAAATCTGGACACCCAACCCGATCTGGCAGAACTTCATCGACCAGGTCAGGGCGCGCTATCGGGCTAATCCGGTCTGAAGCTCTGCCCCAGTGCCCGTGGCGGCCTGCCCTGCAGCTGCCGTACCAGCAGCGCCAGTCCAGGACGGTGTCGTAGCCACTGCTGCACCCCCTCGCGCTGCAGCAGGTTGACCAATAGCAGCGCCAGGATCATCAGCGGGAAGGGGGCGACCTGGAACACCTGCGCCGGTACGCTGGGCCAGAGGCTCTGCAGCGTGATGCCGACCACCTGGAGGAAGGCGAACAGCAGCGCGCCGAGCGCCACCTTGAGCGGATGCCAGCCGCCGAAGATGACGATTGCCAGCGCGATCCAGCCGAGTCCCTCGATCCCCTGCGGGCGGCCCCAGCCGGGTTTGATGCCGAGCGAAAAGGCGGCGCCGGCAATGCCCACCAGCGCGCCTCCCACCAGCGTGTAGAACAGCTGTTTGCGCCGGGGGTCGATGCCGCGGGTATAGGCGGCCTCCGGGTTCTCGCCCACAGCGCGCAGCTCCAGGCCGCGCCCGGTACGGTAGAAGTACCACCAGACCAGCGGGATCAACAGCAGGCTGAGATGGACCACCAGCGGCTGCTGAAACAGCAGCGGACCGAAGAAGGGGAGATCCGCCAGCCCGGGGATCGGCTGGGCCACCAGTTGCGGCCCCTGCAGCCGTGAATAGGGGTTGCCGAGAAAATAGGCGAGGTCCTTGCACATGAGCGTCAATGCGAAGCCGACCGCCACCTGCAGCTGGCCGAGATAGATGCCGAACACGCCGATCATCAGGGCTATGACCGCACCGGTCAGCGCCGCGGCGCCAAAGCCGAGCGTAAAGCTTCCGCTTTCATAGGCCACCATGAAGGCGACCATCGCCGCCAGCAGCAGCGAGCCGTCGAGCGACAGGTTGATCACGCCGACCTTTTCGGTGATGGTCTCGCCCAGCGCGGCGATGATCAGCGGTGCCGCGGTCGCCAGCACGCTGGCCAGCAGAATGGTCAGCGAGAGATCGCTCATGGGTTGCGCCCCCGTTTCAGTTTGCGCAGACCGAACACCAGCAGCGCGCTCAACACGCAGGCACCCTGGATCACGCCCGAGAGCGAGGAGTCCAGCTGCATCATCATCGGCAGCTGGATGCTGCCGACGTTGAGCGCGGCGAAGAAGAGCGCGATGAACGGAATCGGCAGCAGGCGGAAGTTGGCCAGCATCACCACCAGCAGGCCGAGATAGCCGTAGCCGCTGGAGATGGCAGGAATCAGCCGGTGATAGATGCCGCTCACCTGCAGTCCGCCGGCGAGACCCGCCAGCGCGCCGGAGATGATGATGCCGATCAGCAGATAGAACTGCGGCGACAGGCCGTAAAGTGAGACCGCGCGCGGATTGTGTCCCACCGCCTTGAGATTGAGGCCGAAGCGGCTGTGATTGAGCACGCGCGCGGTGATGATGATCGCCAGCACCGTCAAGGCGAGTGCGAACGGCGAAACCCGCCAACCTTCGAGTGTCGGGAACCAGAGCGCGGCGGGGAAGGGCTCGGTGCCGCTCATCGAGGCGATACCCGGCCGCTTCCAGGGGCCGAAGATCAGCCACAGGATGATTCCCATCGAGACGAAGTTGAGGCCCAGCCCGGCGAAGATCTCGTGCACCCCGCCGCGCGTCTTCAGCCACCCCGCCAGCAGCGCCCAGAGCGCGGCCAGCAGCATTCCCGCCAGCAGTGCCAGCGTCAGCATCAACAGCGGGTTGCCGCTGTCGACGCCCCAACGCAGCACACCGGCGGCGCCGATCGCGCCCAACACCATCTGCCCCTCGACGCCGATGTTCCACAATCCGCTGCGAAAGGCGTAGAGCAGGCCGAGGCTGCAGAGTGTCAGCGGAATCCAGACGTTCAGCACGCGCGAGAACTTGGACCAGGAGCCGAACGAGCCCTTGAAGAGATGGCCGAAGGCCTCGATCGGCGAAGCGCCGACGATCGCCAGCAGCAGCGCGGTGAAAGCCAGCACGATGGCGAGGATGAGCAGCGTGTCGGTCAGGTGCTGTCGCAGATTCGGCATGGTCTAGTTGCCGGTCATGGCCGCGGCCACGTCCTGATAGTCGACCCGGTCCATCGGCAGATCACGCACCACGCGACCGTCGAAGAAGACCAGCACCCGGTCGGCCACCGCCAGAATTTCGTCCAGCTCGGCGGAGCTGAAGACGATCGCGCCCTGACCGGCGTAGTGTTTACGCAGGTAACGCCAGACCCAGCCGGCCGATTCGACGTCGAGCCCGCGCGTCGGATTCTCCAGCAATACCATGTTGGCGCCGGTGGGGATCAGCGACAGCAGCAGCCGTTGCTGGTTGCCGCCGGAGAGCGAGTCGGCGGTGCTGTCTGGGGTGCCGCGGATGCGAAACTTGTCGATGGCGCGCTCGGCTGCCGCCCGAGCCTCGCGCCGGCTGCATCTGAGCGCCAAGGTGAAGTGGTCGACCAGCGTGAAGCCGGCGATCAAACCCTCTTCGAGACGGTTGGCGGGCAGGAAGCAGCCGCCCAGCCGGCGCATCGTCCGGTGGTCGCGCCGGTTAAGCGAGCGGCCGTGGAACTCGACCTCGCCCGCGGTCGGCTGGACCAGTGCCGCGGCAAGCCGCAGGAAAAGTCCCTGTCCGCTGCCGGAGAGCCCCGCCAGCCCCACCACTTCGCCCTGGTGAATGGTGCAGTTGCAGTCGTGCAGCCCGGTGCGCTCGCCGCTGGCCGAGAGATTGCGCAGCCACAGCAGCGCGTCACCGGGCGCGCGGCGCTGCGGCTTTGCGTCCGTCGCCGGGGACTGGTCGAACATCAGCGCCAGTAGCCGGGGAATATGGAAGGGGGCGGACTCCTCGCCGCTCACCTCGCCGTGGCGCAGAATCGTCACCCGGTCGCAGAGCGCCACCACCTCCTCCAGTTTGTGCGATACCAGCAGGATGGTTCTGCCCTGGTCGCGAATCTGGTGCAGCGCGGCGAAGAGCCGCTCCTTCTGCCGGTCGGAGATGCCGGTGGTGGGTTCGTCCAGGATCAACAGCCGCGCGTCGCGGCCGAGCAACCGCAGGAATTCGAGCTGCTGGCGCTCGCCAACTGTCAACTGCTCCAGCTGCGCCTCGCCGTCGAGATTGAAATGGACCTGATCCGCCAGGTTCTGCAAGCGTGCCTGCTGGCGGCCGCGGTGGTTGTCGGGGTGGGTGTCGCGGCCGACGATGAAATTGTCCAGCACCGTCAATGGCGGGAAGTCCTGCGGCTCCTGGTAGAGCATGCCGATACCGAGCGCCGCGGCGGCAGCGGGCGTTTCGCACTCTACCTCTTCGCCGTCAAGCAGAATGCGGCCGCCGCTCCGGCTCAGGTAGCCGGTCAGGATCTTCATCAGCGTGCTTTTCCCGGCACCGTTTTCGCCGACCAGGCCATGGATGCTGCCGGCGTCGACTTTGAGGTCTATGCCCTTGAGGACATGGGCCTTCCCGAAGTGCTTGTGGATCTGTTGCAGTTCGATCTGCATCGCCGGCTCGATGTTTCAAAATGGTCCGGGGATGCGGCCGGCGCGGCGATTCGCACCTGTCCGCATCCCCGGTAAGGGTCTGGCTGGGGTGACGCTCTCCCTGCCGGGCGATTCTAGCGGATCGCGCCCGACGCGGACAGCGCCGTTGCCACCGCTACTTGCTGGCGCCCTCCATCCCTTCGAGCAGCTGCTTGAGGTACCAGATCTGCTTGTCGCTCGCCTTCTCACCCGCCTGCAGATAGGGCGTGCCGTCCTGGTAGTTGAGCGGTCCGCTGAAGAGATTGAGCTTGCCGCTGCCGAGATCGTCGATGAACGCCTGCAGATGCGCTTTGTTCTCCTCGCTCAACGCGGCGCCGGGGACGAAGCCGATGGCGCTGTGATCGATGTCGTTGATATCGGCCCAGTTCGGGTTGGTCCAGGTCCAGGACTGTTTCCACTCGCCATTGGCCAGACCGCGCACGATACGCGCGTAGTCGGGGCCCCAGTTGAAGTAGGGAACGCCCAGGCAGGCCTCCGGCGCGCTGTTGCAGCTGCCGATGAAATCGTAGGGCAGGGCGTAGACGTCGGCACCCTCCTTGCGACGCTGGTCGGCGACGATCAGCGCTTCGGTGGTGTCGATGCCGGAGAGCACGACGTCGTGGCCGGTATCGAGGAAGTTGCGCGCCACCTGGGTCGGATCGGCGGTAACGCCGGGGATGTTGAACCAGAAGCCGATCCAGGAGACCTTGAACCTGAACTGGTCGGCGGGCTTGCCGCGCACCTGGGTCCAGGCGTGGCGCGCGCCGAGATAGGAGGAGACCGCCAGGCGGCGGGTCTCTTCGTTGATCAGCGGGCCGAGGTAGGCGACTTTGCCGCTGTTGGTGGTGAGACCGGCGACGAAGCCGGCCATCATCTTGCCGTACTCCATGCGACCCATCAGGTTGCTCAGGTTGGCCGGCGCCTTGCCGGTCAATACGTCGTCGCCGGAGATGTGGATGAACTTGATCTCCGGGTGCTGCGCGGCCGCCTCACGGATACCGTCCTTCATGTCGTCGGAGTTGCCGATGATCAGCGTGGCGCCCTTGTCGACCAGATCGTCGACCACCATCGGGATGGTCAGGCCGGGGCGGTCCGCCGGGTTGACCTTATCGATGTAGATCATCTTGCTGCCGGCGACCTTCTCTTCGACATAGCGGCCACCCTCGTAGTGGGCCTGGCTCCAGCCGTGATCGTTGTGGGGGCCGACCAGCAGCATGCCGAAGGTGACCTCCTCGGCGCTGATGACGGCGGCGGGTGCAAACAGGCAGAGCAGTGCTGCTGCGGCCGAAACCAGCAGCGCGCGTACGCGAGATCTCATAGTACTTCCTCGTGTGTTGGTGTGGGGACGGGTTTCCCGAACGACCGGGAAGGCGAGTTGTTATAATCTCCCGGGAGAGGAGATTCAAGTCGGGCTTGCGGCATGGTGACAGCGGCAGCGGGCGTTCGGAGGTTGGAAAGCTAGATGAATCAGCAGCGAAACGGAATGCGTGAAGTCAACTACGTGGCAATCGGGCAGCGACGGATCTTCCGCGCAGAGGTGCGCTGGCAGGGTGGTCTGATAACGGATGTCAGCGAAATCGGTGAGGAGCGGGCGGGTCTCGGCTATCTGATCCCAGGATTCATCGATGCCCACGTCCATATCGAGAGCGCGATGCTGACGCCGGCGGAGTTCGGCCGCATCGCGCTGCGCCACGGCACTGTCGGCGTGGTCTCGGATCCGCACGAGATCGCCAACGTGCTCGGCGTCGATGGGGTACGCTTCATGCTCGAAAACGCCCGCCGGAGTCCGTTCCACGCCTTCTTCGGTGCCCCCTCGTGTGTCCCGGCAACCCCGTTCGAGACCGCCAACGGCGTCCTCGGCTGCGCCGAGATCGAAGCGCTGCTGGCGGAGCCCGAAGTCTGCTGCCTCTCCGAGATGATGAACTTCCCCGGCGTGCTGGCACGCGACCCCGAGGTGATGGCGAAGATCGCGCTGGCGCAGCGTATCGGCCTGCCGGTGGATGGCCATGCGCCGGGCATGAAAGGGGCGCAGGCGGCTGCATATATCGGCGCCGGCATCTCCACCGACCACGAATGCTTCTCGCTGCGGGAGGCGCGCGACAAGATTGCGCACGGCATGTGGGTGCTGATTCGCGAAGGATCGGCGGCGCGCAATCTGGAGACGCTGATGCCGCTGATCAGCGAGTCCCCCGAGCGGGTGATGCTCTGCAGCGACGACAAGCACCCGGATGATCTGCTGGGGGGACATATAAACAGCATGGCGGCGCGCGCAGTGGCGGCCGGCCACTCGCAGTTCGACGTGCTGCGTTGCGCCTGCCTAAATCCGCTCGACCACTATCGCCTGCCGCTGGGGCGGCTGCGTACGGGTGATCCGATGGATGCGATCGAAGTGGCCGATCTGCAAGACTTCCGGCCGACCCGGGTGTGGCTGCAAGGCCGGCTGGTGGCGGAAGAGGGGGAGGTGTTGCTGCCGCGCGTCCGGGTAGAGCCGGTCAACGCATTCGACGCCAGACCCGTTACGGTGGCCGATCTGCGGCTGGAGAGCGACGGTGAGGCGGTCAGGGTGATCGCTGTCGAGGATGGCTCTCTGGTGACCCGCGAGAAGCGGCTGCGGCCGCGCGTGGAGGAGGGGGTTGTCCTGCCGGACCTGGCGCGCGATATCCTGCCGATCTGCGTGCTCAACCGCTACCGGCCGAGCAGGCCGGCGCTGGCACTGATACAGGGGTTTGGCCTGAAGCGGGGGGCGATCGCCTCCAGCGTGGCGCACGATTCGCACAATATCGTCGCCGTCGGCGCCGATCCGGAGTCGCTCTGCGCGGTAATCAATCGGGTGATCGAGCATCGCGGCGGTATCGCGCTCGACGATGGCGCGGGGGGGGCGGAGATTCTGCCGCTGCCGATCGCCGGCATCATGAGCGACGACGACGGCGAGCGGGTCGGCGAGGCCTACGCGCGGCTCGACCGCGCCGCGCGCGAGCTGGGATCGTCCCTGAGCGCCCCCTACATGACGCTGTCGTTCATGGCACTGCTGGTGATTCCCGAGCTGAAGCTGAGCGACCAGGGGCTGTTCGACGGCCGTACGTTCAGCTTTGTCGATCTCCGTGCCTGATCGCGCCGGTCGCCGGAGCCTGTCTATACTCAACGGAAAACGGCAGTCCGAGAGAGAAGGAGGAGCAGGTGTCGGCCTATCTGATTATGGATATCACCGCCCACGATCAGGAACGTTACAAGCTGGGCAATCATCTCGATGTGGTCCCCGCGATTGCCGCGCGCTATCGCGGCCGGTTCCGGGTAAGGGGGGGCAACATGGAGGTGCTGGAGGGGAGTTGGCGCCCGCAGCGGCTGGTGATGATCGAGTTTCCGGGCATGAAAGATCTGCTCGCCTTCTATCACTCGGAGGAGTACCGTCCGTTTCGCGATATCCGCCAGCGCTCGGCGGAGTCGAGAATCCTGGCGGTGGAGAGTCTGGCCGACAGCTGAGTCAGGCGTCGTCGAGCAGCACCGTTTTCGCCTGATTGATCTTCCAGGCCAGATAGGTCGAGCCGCCGCGGTCGGGGTGCAGCTTCTGCATCAGCCGACGGTGCGCATCCCTGATCTGATCTTCGCCGGCGCCCTCCTCGAGGCCGAGTATCTGCAGCGCCTCGGCGCGATCCATCGATTCGGAGAACCCCTCGCTCCGCTGGCCGCCGCTCTCTGTGCCGCTCTGCTGCCGCCAGTCGCCTGTCTGGGTGCGGTCGAGATAGGCCTCCAGCAGCTGCGCCGACTCCTGATCCTGCTGCCGGCAGAGCGACAGCAGCTGCAGCAGTTGAGCCAGCGTCAGCTCCGCCAGCGTACGGCCGGCGAAGGCACCCTCCAGCACGGTGCCGCTCATCTCGCCGCTGTCGTGGTCCAGCATCAGGCGCAGAAAGCGGGTCTCGACGGTCGACTGCTGGCCGCTCGACGCGACGCTGCCGCCACCGTACTGGCGGTAGAGGCGCTGCACCAGCGGCAGATAATTGAGCAGCGTCATCACCCGCCGCAGAAAGGGGAGTGCCGCGCCCAGCAGCGCGAAGATCCAGCTGGCGCGGCCGGTTGCGACCAGGCCGATCAGCACCAGACCGGTCACCACCAGCAGTGCCTGTATCCGTTTCTGACGCGGCTGGTTGACCAGCCAGCGGTAACCCAGATAGTAGAGTAGCAGGGCGGCCGCCAGGATCAGCAGGAGGCGCATGGCGGGAGTCAGCCCTTGCTGATCTGCTGTGTCAGCAGCCTGACCGCGCGAGCGCCGTCGCGGCTCAACTTCTCCAACGCCGGGCGCCCGCCGGCGGCGAAGACCGCCACCGCCGCCAGAAGCTCGCTCAGCTGCTGTGCGCTACCGCTGTCGAAGGGGCAGTAGGCGCCGCCGCTGAGGCGCGCGATCTGACGGAAGGCAGCGGCGGCCTGTGCTTCGCCCCCTTCGTGAAACATGAATGCCGGCACCCCCAGCAGCCCCAGTTCGCCGGCCAATTGGCAGAGCGGATCGACCCCCTCCTCAAGACAGTCGCCGACGAAGACCAGTGCGTTGACGCGTTTGCGGCGGCTCTCCGCCAGTGTGTGCTGCAGCAGCCGCTCGATCTGCGTATGTCCGCCGAGGCAGTGCACCGCGGTCATCCGCCGGCGCAGCGCCGCGGTGTCGAACAGCCAGTCGCTGGCCTCGAACTCCCGGAATCCGCGATAGTGGCAGAGCTGTACCGCCAGTCCGCCTAACGCGGCGGCGGCGGAGAACATCTGCGACTGGATATGCAGCGCCTGGTCCCAGGTCGGTTCGCGGCTGGCGGTGGCGTCCATGGCGAAGATCAGACGGCTGCGCTCGCCGCCCGGCACAAGAGGTTTGGGCGCGGCGGCCACCTTGCTGAGGAAGGCGTCCACCTCTGCGCGGGTCGACTTCTGCGGCAGCTTGCGCTCGCTCACGGTGCCCGTCCCGCCCAGTCGCGCGCGAACTGCAGTGCCACCCGGCCGCTGCGCGAGCCGCGCTGCAGGGCCCAGCGCAGCGCCGCCTCTCGCGTCGCTTCATCGGCGCTGCTCTCCGCGCCCAGTTGCGCCAGCCAGTGGTCGACGATCTGCAGATACTGCTGCTGGTCGAACGGATAGAAGGAGAGCCACAGGCCGAACCGTTCGGAGAGCGAAATCTTCTCCTCGACCGCTTCGCCGTGGTGGATCTCGCCGTCGACCACGCGTGCGTCGAGGTTGTCGCGCATCTGTTCCGGCAGCAGGTGGCGGCGGTTGGAGGTGGCGTAGATCAGCACGTTTTCCGGCGGCGCGGCAACCGAGCCGTCGAGCACTGCCTTCAGCGACTTGTAGCTGGCGTCGTCGGCTTCGAACGAGAGGTCGTCGCAGAAGAGGATGAACTTCTCCGTCCGCCCGTAGAGCGAGTCGACGATATCCGGCAGGTCGATCAGGTCGCTCTTGTCGACTTCGATCAGCCGCAGTCCAAGGTCCGCATGCTTGTGCAGAATGGCCTTGATCAGCGAGGATTTGCCGGTACCGCGCGAGCCCCACAGCAGCACGTTGTTGGCGCTGCGTCCGGCGACGAATTGCGCGGTGTTGCGATCGATCTCCCGTTTTTGCCGCTCCATACAGAGCAGCGACTCCATCCTGATCAGGTGCGGGTGGACGACCGGCTGCATGCCTCTGCCGCGGCGCCAGCGGAAGGCGATGTGATCGCCGTCGGGTGCCGATTCGACCGGTTTGAGCAGCCCCTCGAAACGTTCGAGCAACGCCTCGGCGCGGATCAGCAGCTCTTCCTGGGTCATCTCCGGTCTGCCTCTCTGGGTGGCTCGTCTAAGCGCGGTTCAACGCTTCAGGCGCTTGTAGTGGATACGGTGCGGCTGGTCCGCCTCCACGCCCAGGCGCCGCTTGCGGTCCGCTTCGTAGTCGGCGTAGTTGCCTTCGAACCAGACCGTCTGCGAATCGCCTTCGAAGGCCAGGATGTGGGTGGCGATACGGTCGAGGAACCAGCGGTCGTGAGAGATCACCACCACGCAGCCGGGGAAGGCGAGCAGCGCCTCCTCCAGCGCGCGCAGGGTTTCGACATCCAGATCGTTGGTCGGTT
>JAGRGU010000101.1 GCA_020445335.1 Gammaproteobacteria bacterium | reverse complement strand
TCGCAGCCCTTCTTCGTGGCCGAGGTCTTCACCGGTTCGCCGGGCAAGTACGTCACCCTGAAAGATACCATCGCCGGCTTCAAGGCGATCGTCGGTGGCGAGTACGACCATCTGCCCGAGCAGGCCTTCTACATGATTGGCGGTATCGAAGAGGCAGCTGCCGGCTGATCCGGCAGGAGAGACTAGATGGCTATGACTGTCCATGTGGATATAGTGAGTGCAGAGGGCGAGATCTTCTCCGGCCTGGCGGAAATGGTCTACGCTCACGGAGTGATGGGCGAGTTGGGTATAGCACCGCGCCACACGCCGCTGGTGACCCGCCTGAAGCCGGGTGAGGTGCGGGTGGAGAACGGCGGCGAGATGCAGTACTTCTATGTCTCGGGTGGGGTGCTCGAGATCCAGCCGCACGTGGTGACCGTTCTTGCGGATACCGCGATCCGGGCGCACGATCTCGACGAAGCGGCGGCGGAAGAGGCGAAGCGGCGCGCGGAAGAGGCGCTCGCGGGTCAGCAGGCCGATTTCGAATATGCCAAGGCGCAGGCGGAACTGGCCGAAGCGGTCGCACAGTTGCGCGCCATAGAACGTTTGCGGAGAGCGAAAAAGAACTGAGTTTTCCGAACTTCGGAAAAAACCCTTCCCCTTGCGGAAGGGTTTTTTTTGCCCGCAATATCCCCTCCTCTACGCTACTTCGCTGGCGGATTGTCCTCCCCTGGTGTACTAATCTTGGGTCAACGCGAATAACGGATCGGGCGCATGATGTCGGTGGCGATTGAATCTACGGCAGCCAGAGCTGCGCGGCGCTATCTGCTGATGGCCGTCGCTGCGATGGCGTTGATTGCCGGTCTCTGGCAGATCGGCATTTGGAGCCGCGAGATCGCGCTGCAGAAACTCGACGATACCAGTCGCCAGGAGTTGCATCGTTATGTCCAGCACCTGCAGGGGCAGCTGGAGAAGTATGAGATCCTGCCCGGCATACTTGCGACCAACAAGCGCCTCGTGAATCTGCTGCAGAATCCTGGCGATCGTGAGCGTATCGAGGCGCTCAATCGCTACCTCGAGACCGTCAACGAACTGGCGGGCACCTCGGATACCTACCTCATGGATGTGGATGGACTGACCATCGCTGCCAGCAACTGGGCCTCCGAGCGTCCCTTCGTCGGCAGGAACTTCAGCTATCGGCCCTATTTCCAGGAGGCGCTGAAGGGCAACCTGGGGCGTTATTTCGCACTTGGCACAACCTCCAACAGACGCGGTTACTACTTCGCTTATCCGGTACGCTGGGAGAGCAGAATCCTCGGCGCAGTCGTCATCAAGATCGACATGTCGGCATTCGAAGCCAGTTGGAGCGGTTCGGACAGCATACTACTGGTGACCGATCCCGACGGGGTCATTTTCATCACCTCGGAACAGAGTTGGCGTTTCCGCACGCTTGATCCCCTGGCGCCGGAGGTGTTGCAGCGCATTCGCGCCAGCCGCAGATACGGTGAAGAGACATTGACGCATCTGCCGATATCGACACTGGAGGTGCGCGGCGATAGGAGCCGCATCGTTCATGTCGGCGAAGGGGTGGGTGAGCGCTATCTGGTGCGCAAATCCGAAATGCCGCAAGCAGGTTGGCGCGTGCATATCCTGGCACATCTCGATGCCGTCGGCAGGGAGGTTCTGCAGGTGGTCATGTTGAGCGGGCTGCTGCTGCTGGCGACTCTGCTGCTCATCTACCACTGGTTGCATCGGCTGCGCAGCGCGCGTGAGCGCGCCCGTTACGAAAGGCAGGCCAAGTCGCTGCTGGAGCTGCGCGTGCGCGAGCAGACTAAGGATATCACCGAGGCCAATGTCAGGTTGATGCAGGAGATAGAGCAGCACCGCCAAACCCACACCCAGCTGCAGCGCACCCAGAACGAACTGATCCAGTCGGCCAAACTGGCGGTCATCGGCCAGATGTCGACCGGCATCAGCCATGAGCTGAATCAACCCTTGGCCGCCATCCGCTCCTACGCGGACAATGCACGCGCGCTTTTTCAGCATAATCGTATCGAAGATGTCGATTGGAACCTGACGCAGATCTCCGAGCTGACCGAACGGATGGCGCAGATCAGCTCTCAGCTTAAACAGTTCGCGCGCAAGACCGCTGGACGGAAAACACCGGTTTCGGTTGCTGCGGTGGTTGCGGATACGCTGCGCCTGCTCGCGTCGCGAATCAAGAAAACCCGAATCGACTGGCAGCCACCGGCAGAGCCGCTGCATGTCGCCGCCAACATGGTTCAGTTGGAGCAGGTGCTGGTCAACCTGGTCGGCAACGCGCTGCAAGCGGTGGAGCAGGTAGCGGATCCGCATATCGAAATCGAGGCATATTCGCTGCCGGCGGAGAGGAGAGTTGCGGTGGAGATTCGCGACAACGGCGAGGGTATTCCCGAGCACCTGATCGAGAGGATCTTCGACCCCTTCTTCACCACCAAGCGCGAGGGTCAGGGACTCGGGCTCGGCCTCTCCATCTCGTTGCGAATCATCGAGGCGATGGGCGGCTGGCTGAGTGCGGCCAACCGCCCCGGCGGAGGCGCGCTGTTTACCATCGTGCTGGAAGCGGCGTCGCCGCCCGAGGAGCGGTAAGTGGCTGTTGCAGTCCACGCCGAGCTGGGTCAAGCTCGCGATTCACGTTAGAAGCGGTGGGGTGGCATGAGCGAACGAGAGAGCGTTCTGTTTATCGACGATGAGAAGCATATCCGTATCGCCAATCGCCAGACGCTGGAGTTGGCGGGGTTCGAAGTGCAGTGCTTCGGCTCGGCCGAGCAGGCGCTGCCGTTGATCGCGATGGATTGGCCCGGCGTGGTGGTCAGCGATATCCGGCTGCCTGGCATGGATGGTCTGGAATTGCGTGAACGGGTGCATCGTATCGATCGTGATCTGCCGGTGATCCTGATCACCGGCCATGGTGATATTTCCATGGCGGTCAACGCCATCCGCGATGGCGCCTACGACTTCATCGAAAAACCCTTTCCGGCGGAGACGCTGGTGGAGACGGTCAGGCGCGCCATGGACAAGCGCAAGCTGACGCTCGAGAACCGCAGCCTGCGAAGCGAGCTGCAGGCGCAGAGTGTTCCCGGACCGCGCATCGTCGGCCGCACCTTGATCATGCAGCGCCTGCGCACGATGGTTGCGCAGATCGCGAATACCCATGCCGATGTGCTGTTGATGGGGGAGACGGGAACCGGCAAGGAGATGGTCGCCCGCTCGCTGCACGAGCACTCCGAGCGGCGGGACAACAATTTTGTTGCCGTCAATTGCGGCGCGGTTCCTGAGAATCTGATCGAGAGCGAGCTGTTCGGACACGAGGCGGGCGCCTTTACCGGCGCCAATGAGCGACGCATCGGCAAGTTCGAACACGCCAACGGCGGTACGCTGTTTCTGGACGAGATAGAGAGCATGCCGCTCCCGGTGCAGGTCCGGCTGCTGCGCGTGCTGCAGGAGCGGGAGGTGGAGCGGCTCGGCTCCAACAGGCTGATCAAGCTGAATATTCGGGTCATTGCCGCCAGCAAGGTGGATCTGAAACAGCTCGCCGAGCGGGGTGAGTTCCGTGAGGATCTCTACTACCGTCTGAACGTCGTGGTGATAGAGATACCGCCCTTGCGCGAGCGCCGTGAAGATATACCGCTGCTGTTCCACCACTTCCTGCTCGTCTCCAGCGCGCGTTATCAGCGGGAGCTCCCCTCCCCCGGCCAGGAGGCGCTGCAGTCGTTACTGGCGCACGACTGGCCGGGCAATGTCAGGGAGTTGCGCAACATCGCCGAGCGTTTCGTATTGCTTGGGGAGAGTTGCAACTACAATCTCGAACAGTTGATGCACGGCAGCGAGGGTGAGGTGGGGATCACACTGCCTGAACAGGTGGAGTGCTTCGAGAAGAGCGTGATCGAACAGGCGCTGGCGGCGCACAACGGTAATATCAAGGCGACGATGACAGCGCTCGGGGTGCCGCGCAAGACGCTCTATGACAAGATGCGAAAGTTCGGCATCGACAAGGCCAATTTCAAATAGCGTTGAGCGGCCGGTGCCGTTTTATTCCCAAAATTTGCGGAAATCCCCCCTCGTTTTCGGCTCGATGGGTGGAAAGCCGCCGATTTCGGGGGGCGCCCCACAACTGTAATATTTTCGTAAACTGCTGTTATAAATGTCTAAAATAACGGGATAAGGGGCTTTTCTGACAACTGGCCCCGCGCTTGCTATCTTAACGCAGTACATTTCCGGCTGATTGCCGGTTCTGTCCCAACTAAACAGACCCTGGAGGATAGTCACAATGAAACTACGCTTCTTGACCGCGGCAGCCGCGCTCTCCGCGCTGGTACTGGCGGGTACCGCCGTTGCCGATCCTATCGTCATAAAATTTTCGCATGTGGTTGCGGAGAACACCCCCAAGGGGCAGATGGCCAACAAGTTTCGCGATCTGATTGCCGAGCGTCTGGCAGGCAAGGTGGAGGTGAAGGTCTTCCCCAACTCGCAGCTGTTCGGCGACAACAAGGTTCTCGAAGCGATGCTGCTGGGTGACGTGCAGATGGCAGCCCCTTCGCTCTCCAAGTTCAGCCGTTATACAGATTCGCTGCAGCTGTTCGATCTTCCCTTCCTGTTCCGTGACATGGCCGCGGTTGACCGCTTCCAGCAGAGCGCCGCCGGTCAGAAGATGCTGAGCTCGATCAACAAGAAGGGCCTTGTGGGTCTGGGTTATCTACACAACGGCATGAAGCAGCTCTCTGCCTCTTCGCCGTTGCGGGTACCGGCCGATGCGAAAAACATGAAGTTCCGCATCATGACCTCCGACGTACTGGCCGCGCAGTTCGAGGCGGTCGATGCGACACCGTTGAAGAAACCCTTCTCCGAAGTATTCACGCTGCTGCAGACCAAAGCCATCGACGGCCAGGAGAACACCTGGTCGAACATCTACTCGAAGAAGTTTTTCGAGGTTCAGCCCTACATCACCGAGTCGAATCACGGTCTGCTCGACTACATGGTGGTCACCTCCGCGGAGTTCTGGATGGATCTGCCGGACGATCTGAAGGGCGAAGTGAAGAAGGCGCTGGATGAGGCGATCGCATTCGGTAACAAGGTTGCCGAAGACAAGTCGGTTGCCGACAAGCAGAAGATCATCGACTCCAAACGTTCCGAAGTGATCAGCCTCTCCCCGGCCGAACGTGCGCAGTGGGTCGAGGTGATGAAACCGGTGTGGAAGAAGTTCGAAGATCAGATCGGCAAAGATCTGATCGACGCCGCCTATAACTCCAACAACTGATCCCTTAGTCGGGCTTGGCGGGGCCAGGGAGGGCCCCTTTGATTCTAAGCTGAAGGAGATTCGCATGATTCGACTACTGCATCGGATCGAAGAGAACATCATCGCCCTGCTGCTGGTATCGATGGCGATGCTGGTGGTGCTCGAAGTAGTGTTGAGGTTCGGTTTCGGCACCGGCTTTCTCTGGTCGCAGGAGCTCACCCTTCACCTCTCTGCCTGGTTCGTACTCTTCGGGATCAGTTACGGATTGCGTGTTGGCGCCCACATCGGCGTCGACGCGGTGGTGAAACTTCTGCCGCCGACCACACGTCGCATCGTCTCCGCGCTGGCGGTGGTACTCAGCCTGGTCTACTGCGGACTCTTTCTCTACGGCTCCTGGATCTATCTCGCCAAGATGAAGAAGATCGGCATCGAGCTCGAGGACATGCCGATTCCCGCCTGGGAGGCGCACAGCATTCTAGTGATCGGCCTGCTGCTCTTCTCTTTCCGACTGCTGGAAATGCTCTGGGGCATCTACAAGGGCACCTCGGAAGGCTTCCGCCATAGCGACGAAGCCGAAGAGAGCATGCACCTGGCCGAGGAGCTGGCCAAAGAACAGGGGGCGCAGAAATGACCACAGCCGTACTATTCATTCTGCTCTTCTTCTGCATGTTCATCGGCATGCCGATCGCGGTGGCGCTCGGCCTCTCGAGTATCGCCACGATCCTGCTCTTCTCCGACGACTCACTCGCCTCGGTGGCGCTGAAACTGTTCGAGGCGCTATCCGAACACTACACGCTGCTGGCGATCCCGTTCTTCATTCTGTCGTCAGCGTTTCTCTCCACCGGCGGCGTGGCCAAGCGCCTGATCAACTTCGCGGTCGATTGCGTCGGTCATATCCGCGGCGGCCTGGCGATGGCGTCGGTTATGGCCTGCATGTTGTTCGCCGCTGTTTCGGGATCGTCGCCGGCGACCGTGGCCGCCATCGGCACCATCGTCATCGCCGGTATGGTGCGCTCCGGTTATCCCGAGAGTTTTGCCGCCGGCGTCATCGCCAACGCCGGTACACTGGGTATCCTGATTCCGCCGTCGATCGTGATGCTGGTCTACGCGGCGGCGACCGAGGTCTCCGCGGCGCGCATGTTCATGGCCGGTTTCATCCCCGGTTTGTTGATGGGGCTGATCCTGATGATCGCGATCTATATCGCGGCGCGGATCAAAAACCTGCCGTCGCAGCCCTGGCCGGGATTGCGCAGCCTGATGCGCTCCGGCGCCATCGCCTCCGGCGGCCTGATGCTGATCGTCATCGTGCTTGGTTCGATCTACGGTGGCATCGCCAGCCCCACCGAAGCTGCCGCGGTCTCCGCGCTCTACGCCTTTATGGTCTCGGTCTTCGCCTACCGCGACATGGGGCCGTTGAAGCGGGTGCCCTGGCGCAAGGAGGGTGAATCGACCGGCGGCGCGGCGGTGCGCAACATCCTGCAGATGCTCTGGGCTGTGCCGAAGTCGGTGATCGATCCGGAGATCAAGAAGACGGTCATGGATGCGGCAAAGGTCAGCATCATGCTGCTCTTCATCATCGCCAATGCGATGTTGTTCGCGCACGTGCTGACCACCGAGCGTATTCCGCACGCGATTGCCGAGGCCATTGTCGAATGGGGTCTGGCACCCTGGATGTTCCTGATCGTGGTCAACCTGCTGCTGCTGGCGGCCGGGAACTTCATGGAGCCGTCGGCGATTCTGCTGATCATGGCGCCTATTCTGTTTCCGATCGCGATGCAGCTGGACATCGACCCGATCCACCTCGGCATCATCATGGTGGTGAATATGGAGATCGGAATGCTGACGCCGCCGGTCGGCCTGAATCTGTTCGTCACCGCGGGTATCACCGGCAACAGCATAGGCTGGGTGATCAAGGCGGCCCTGCCGTGGCTGATGCTGTTGCTGCTGTTTCTGGTCATCATCACCTACGTACCGCAGGTATCGCTGTTCCTGCCGGAACTGATCGATCAGATGAAGGGATACAACTAGGCAGAAGCGCAAAGGGGCCGGACCCGATGGAGCCACCCACCACCGGGCCCGGCCCTGCTGTATCCGTGGCGGAGCATGCCTGCAGCGTAATGGAAATTATCCGCCGTCTGAGCGGATCCGACGCTCTCCCTCCACCGTGCGGGCGCCTGATCTCCCCCCTGCCGCGACAGCTGCGCAACGGCTTCCGGTTTCCCTATAATCGGCGTTTTCACCCCCCATCAACCCGGGCCCAAGGCGAACATCGCGCCGCGGTCCCGATCAGCAGTGAGTAAGCAGATGGCTGACGATATTCGTACCAGCGCCCTCCTCTATCATCAGTATCCCAAACCCGGAAAGCTCGAGATCAAGGCGACCAAGCCGCTGGCCAACCAGCGCGATCTGGGTCTCGCCTACTCTCCCGGCGTGGCAGCTGCCTGCGAGGAGATCGCGCGTGATGCGAACACCGCAGCCGACTACACGGCGCGCTCCAATCTGGTGGCGGTGGTAACCAACGGCACCGCGGTGCTTGGCCTGGGCGCAATCGGCGCGCTGGCTTCGAAGCCGGTGATGGAGGGGAAGGCGGTACTGTTCAAGCAGTTTGCGGATATCGATGTCTTCGATATCGAGCTCGACGAACGCGACCCTCAGCTCTTCATCGATACGGTGGCACGGTTGGAGCCGTCGTTCGGCGGCATCAACCTCGAGGATATCAAGGCGCCGGAGTGTTTCATCATCGAGCAGGGACTGCGCGAGCGGATGAAGATTCCGGTCTTTCACGATGATCAGCACGGCACCGCGATCGTCGTCTGTGCGGCGATTCTCAACGGCCTGCGCATCGTCGGCAAGGAGATCTCCAAGGTCAGACTGGTCGCATCGGGCGCCGGTGCGGCGGCGCTCGCCTGTCTCGACCTGCTGGTCGACCTCGGCCTGGAGCGGAAGAATATCGTCGTCACCGATATCGCCGGCGTCGTCTATCAGGGCCGCAGCGAGGAGATGGACGACTACAAGGCGCGCTACGCGGTGAAGACCGACGCAAGGAGTTTGCCGGAGGTGCTGGAGGGTACGGATATCTTTCTCGGTCTCTCCGCTGCCAGAGTGTTGAAGCCGGAGTGGCTGGGGATGATGGCCAAGCGACCGCTGATCATGGCGCTGGCCAATCCGGAGCCCGAGATCATGCCCGACCTGGCGCACAACGCGCGCCCCGATGCGATCATCGCCACCGGCCGCTCGGACTTTCCGAACCAGGTCAACAACGTGCTCTGCTTTCCGTTTCTGTTTCGCGGCGCGCTCGATTGCGGCGCCACGGAGATCAACAGCGAGATGAAGATGGCCTGCGTCAGGGCCATCGCGGCGCTGGCGCGTGAGCAGGCTTCGGATATCGTCGAATCCGCCTACGGCGGACTGAACCTCAGATTCGGGCCTCAGTACCTGATTCCCAAGCCGTTCGATCCGCGCCTGATGGAGCGAATCTCACCGGCGGTTGCACAGGCGGCGATGGATTCGGGGGTGGCACTGCGACCGATCAGCGATATGGCGGTCTACCGCGAGCAACTGCAGCGGCACGTCTTCCTCAGCACGATGACGATGAAACCGATCTTCGACCGGGCGCGCGAGAATCCTCCCAGAGTGGTCTACGCCGCCGGCGAAGAGGAGCGGGTGCTGCGGCTGACACAGCAGGTGCTGGGACAGCAGATCGCCCAGCCGATTCTGATCGGCCGTCGTCAGGTGGTGCAGCAGCGCATCGAGGAGCTGGGTCTGGAGCTCGAGATCGACCGGGATTTCGAGCTGGTCGATCCGCAGGACCATCCGCGCTACAAGGAGTATTGCGACGCCTACTTCGAGCTTGTCTGCCGTAAGGGGGTGACGCCGATCGAGTCGCGCCATCTGGTGCGCACCAACTCGACGGTGCTGGGCGCGATGATCGTACAGCAGGGGCACGCCGACGCAATGCTCTGCGGGCTTCTCGGCCAGTATCAGACCCACCTGAAGCATATCGGCGAGATAATCGGTACCAGAAAGGGGGTCAAGGAGCTCTGTTCGCTCAACGTGCTGGTAACCCGTAAGGGTCCGCTCTTCATCACCGACACCTACGTGCACGAGGACCCCGATCCGAAGGCGATCGCGGAGATCGTTCGCATCACCTCGGAGGAGGTGCGCTGGTTCGGTATCGAACCGAAGGTGGCGCTGCTCTCCCACTCCAATTTCGGCAGCCACAACTCCGCCTCAGCGAACAAGATGCGCGAAGCGCTGAAGATCATTCGCAGGAAGATGCCCGAGCTCGAAGTCGAGGGTGAGATGCACGCCGACATGGCGCTGTCGGAGGCGCTGCGCGGCGTCCGCTTCCCCCAGTCGCAACTGAAGGGCGCCGCCAATCTGCTGGTGATGCCGAATCAGGATGCGGCCAATATCGCCTTCAATCTGATGAAGATCGTCAGTGACGGCATCGCCATCGGACCGATCCTCGCGGGCGCCGCCAAGCCGGCGCACATCATCACCCCATCGATCACGGTACGTGGTCTGCTGAACATGAGTGCGTTGGCGGCCGTGCGGCGGCCGGTGTAGCCCGAATTAACTTCGCGGGCCGACACGAATTGGTAGAATAGCGGGCTGCGGACCGCAAGCCGATTACGGCAGCCGCGCAGCATGACCGGGGGAAAGGGATCGACCCTCCCTCCTCGCGACGCAAGGGAGAGATTTCCCGGAGCTGCCGGCACCACGCCGGAAGGGTTGATCGGCGCGCGGGGCGTCGCTGCACAACTTACGCAAATCTAAAGCTGAGGCCGGGAGAGGCCGCTCTAGATGCCAGACGAGGGTAGGCGCGGATCTCCAGCACGCGAAGGCCCGACAGAACAGAGGAAGGTTATGAAACTAGGTGTTGTCATCCTTGCCGCCGGGCAGGGTACGCGGATGAAATCGGCGTTGCCAAAAGTGCTCCATCCACTGGCGGAGAAGCCGCTGCTGGGACACGTCATCGCCACCGCCAGACAGCTCGGCGCGGAGCGCATCGCGGTGGTCCATGGTCATGGCGGCGGGGCGGTGCGCGAACGCTTTCCGGACGCCGATCTGGTCTGGGTCGAACAGGCGCAGCAGCTGGGTACCGGGCACGCGGTCGAGCAGGCGCTGCCCGCGATGGTGGGCATGGAGAAGGTGCTGGTGCTTTACGGCGACGTGCCGCTGATCGGGGTCAAGACGCTGACCGCCCTGAACGAGGTCGGCAGGAAGTGCGCGCTGGCGCTGTTGACCGTGGTGCTGAGGGACCCCACCGGCTACGGACGCATCGTGCGCGATGAACAGGGGCGGGTCTCCAGTATCGTCGAACAGAAGGATGCAGACTCGTCGGTGCTGGCGATTCGCGAGATCAACACCGGCATCATGCTGGTCGACGGCGGTCACCTCTCCAGCTGGATCGGGCGTCTGGAGAATTCCAACGCCCAGGGCGAGTTCTACCTCACCGATATCGTCGCCATGGCGGTGGCCGACGGTGAGCGGGTCAAGAGCGCTCAGCCGACCAGCACCTTCGAGGTGATGGGTGTCAACGACCGCCGCCAGCTGGCTGCGATGGAGCGCTATCTGCAGCAGCAACGCGCCGAGGCGCTGATGCACGACGGCGTGACGCTGCGCGATCCGGCGCGCTTCGATCTGCGCGGCACCCTGAACGTCGGGCGCGACGTTGAGCTGGACGTCAACGTCATCATCGAGGGCGAGGTGGCGTTGGGCGACAACGTCCGGGTCGGCGCCAATACGGTGATCCGCAACAGTCGCATCGGCGCGAATGTACAGATCTTCGAAAACTGCGTGATCGAAAATGCCAGCGTGGGCGACGGCAGCCGCATCGGCCCTTACGCCCGTCTGCGCCCCGGCGCGGAGCTGGCGCAGGACGTGCACGTCGGCAACTTCGTCGAGATCAAGAAGTCGCAGGTCGACGACGGCAGCAAGATCAACCACCTCAGCTATATCGGCGATACCACGATTGGTAAGGGGGTCAACATCGGCGCCGGCACCATCACCNNGCAACTACGACGGCGCCAACAAGTTTCGCACCATCATCGGCGACAACGTCTTCATCGGTTCCGACACCCAGTTGGTGGCACCGGTGGAGGTCGGCGAGGGTGCCACGGTCGGCGCCGGGTCGACGATCACCCGCGATGTACCGCCGAATGCGTTGGCGCTCAGCCGTGCCAAGCAGGTCGGGCGCGGCGGCTGGCAGCGACCGGAAAAAAAGAAATAGCGGTGGCGGAGCACGGGTACAGGGCGGCCGGCGTTGGTCGCCGATTTCAATAGTCGGATCTCAAGCAAGGAACAGTCATGTGTGGAATAGTCGGTGCTGTCGCTCAGCGTGAAGTGATGCCAATCCTGATGGAGGGTCTGCGTCGGTTGGAGTATCGCGGCTACGACTCGGCTGGTGTCGCGATCCGCGACGATACGGGCAGAATGCAGCGCATCCGCTCCGTCGGCAAGGTGGCCGCGCTGCAGCAGATGCTGGACGCGACCTCGGTCAGCGGTAGTCTCGGCATCGCCCACACCCGCTGGGCCACCCACGGCATGCCGGCCGAGCGCAACGCGCATCCGCATATGAGCGGTGAGCAGGTGGCGGTGGTGCACAACGGCATCATCGAGAACCACCACGAACTGCGGCAGGAGCTGAATGAACTCGGTTTCCCCTTCTCCTCGGAGACCGACACCGAGGTGATCGCGCACCTGCTGGCGAGTCTGCTGGCGAAAGACAGCGATCTCCTCAAAGCGGTCTTCACGGCAATTTCAAGACTGGTCGGCGCCTATGCGCTGGCGGTGGCCAGCCCGGACGATCCCGACCGCATCGTGGTTGCGCGCGCCGGCAGTCCGCTGGTGATCGGCGTCGGCGTGGGCGAGAACTTCATCGCCTCGGACGTCTTCGCGCTGCTGCCGGTGACGCAGCAGTTCATGTTCCTCGAAGAGGGCGACGTGGCCGAGATACGGCGCGACCGGGTGCGCGTCTTCGACGCCGAGGGCAACGAGGTCGAGCGCGAGGTGCAGGCGTCGCAGCTGGCCGCGGCCACCGCCGACAAGGGCCCCTACCGCCACTACATGCTGAAGGAGATCTACGAGCAGCCGGCGGTGATCGCCGAGACGCTGGAGGGACGGATTCACAAGGGGCGTCTGCTGGAGGAGAGCTTCGGCTTCGAGGCCAAGCAGCTCTTCGACCAGACCAGGAACGTGCACATCATCGCTTGCGGCACCAGCTACCACGCCGGTCTGGTGACCCGTTACTGGCTCGAGGATGCCGGCATTCCCTGCAGCGTCGAAGTGGCCAGCGAATATCGCTACCGCAAGGTGGTGGTGCCGCCGGGGACGCTGTTCGTCACCATCTCCCAGTCCGGCGAGACGGCCGACACGCTGGCGGCGTTGCGCGCCTCCGGCAGCGCCGGCTATCTCGGCAGCCTGACGGTCTGCAACGTGCCCGAGAGTTCGCTGGTGCGCGAGTCCAACGTCGCGCTGATGACCCGCGCCGGCCCCGAGATCGGCGTCGCCTCGACCAAGGCTTTCACCACCCAGCTGGTGGCGTTGCGGCTGATGACGCTGGCTCTGGCGCGGCGCCACGGTCAGAGCGCGGCCGAGCAGAGAGCGCTGGTCAACGAACTGCATGCCCTCCCCCGTCAGGTCGAGGTGGCGCTCAAGATGAGCGACGACATCGCGCAGATGGCCGAGGCCTTTGCCGAGAAGAGCCACGCGTTGTTTCTCGGTCGCGGTCCCTTCTACCCGATCGCGCTGGAGGGGGCGCTGAAGCTGAAGGAGAT
>JAGRGU010000100.1 GCA_020445335.1 Gammaproteobacteria bacterium | reverse complement strand
AACATGAGCCACGAGATCCGCACACCGATGAACGCGATCATCGGGATGTCACACCTTGCCTTGCAGGAAAAACTGGATACCCGTCCGCGGAACTATATCGAGAAGGTCCATCGCTCGGCGGAATCGCTGCTGGGCATCGTCAACGATATTCTCGATTTCTCGAAGATCGAGGCCGACAGGCTGGAGATCGAGTCGGTGGCCTTTCGTCTGGATTCCGCGCTCGACAACGTTGCCAACCTGGTAGGCCTCAAGGCCGAGCAGAGCAACCTCGAATTGCTGTTTCGCATGGTCGGCGATGTTCCGCTGGCCCTGGTCGGCGATCCGCTGAGGCTGGAGCAGATCCTGGTCAACCTGGGGAACAATGCGGTCAAGTTCACCGACAAGGGACAGGACGTCCTGATACAGGTCGAGTGTATCGAGTCGACGGACGATGGTGTGACGCTGCAATTCTCGGTCAGGGACACCGGAATCGGCATGACGCCTGAACAGCAGAGCCGACTCTTCTCGCCTTTTTCGCAGGCCGACAGTTCCACCACCCGTCGTTATGGGGGAACGGGCCTTGGGCTTTCGATCTCCAAGCGGCTTGTCGAAATGATGGGCGGTGAAATATGGGTGGAAAGCGAGATCGACAAGGGGAGCACCTTCTATTTCACGCTGCCGCTCGGGCGGCAAATCGAAGAGACAGCCGCGGAAGAGGAAATCGTCCCGGTGGAGTTGTCCGACACGCATGTGTTGATCGTGGACGACAATTCCACTTCCCGGCTCGTCCTGTCGGAGATGCTGTTCAGTTTCGGTATCCGCAACAAAACCGTCGAATCGGGAGAGAGCGCAATCCGTGAATTCGTCCGGGCAGCCGACACGGATCCCTATGACGTGGTGCTGATGGATTGGCGCATGCCGGGAATGGACGGCATCGAGGCGGCAGGCAGGATCCAGAAAAATGTCAGGCAGGGCCAGATGCCGACGGTCGTCATGGTGACCGCATTCGACGGTGCCGAGGTTCGCCATGCCGGGGAGAGGTTCGGCTTGGATGTCTTCCTGACCAAGCCGGTGACGCCCTCCTCGCTGCTCGACTGCATCGCCCGCCGCAAGGGCATGGTGAGCAGGTCGGATTACGATACCAACAGGGGAGACGCCGAAGCGGCTGCCGAGTCGTTGCGTGGAGCCCATCTGCTACTGGTGGAAGACAACGAATTCAATCAGGAACTTGCCTTCGACCTGCTCACTGCCCGGGGGATCACCGTGGAAGTGGCGACCAACGGTCAGGAGGCATTGGAGATGCTGGCGGACAACCGCTTTGATGGCGTGCTCATGGACTGCCAGATGCCGGTGATGGACGGTTACACGGCTGCCCGCCAGATCAGGCTGCAGAAAGAGTTTTCCGACCTGCCGGTGATCGCCATGACGGCGAACGTAATGCAGGGAGACCGCGAGCGTGCGCTCGCTGCGGGTATGAACGACCAGATCGGCAAGCCGATCAATGTTCACAACATGTTCAGAACGCTCGCCAGGTGGGTGCGACCGAGGCAACCGGCCGCTGCCGGGAATGAGACGGCCGTCGCGCAGGAGGAGTCGGTCGATCTTCCCGTGTTCGAACACATCGACACAGCTGTGGGCATCTGGCAGATAGGCGGCGACCGGGCCACCTACCTAAAGCTCCTCCACAGGTTCCTGAACAACCAGGGGCAGGCGGCGTCGGCACTGGTCGACGCCGTAAACGATGACGACATGGTGACCGCGCACCGCATCGCGCACACGATGAAGAGTGTTGCCGGCAGCATAGGTGCGGTCGGACTGCAGGAGGTAAGTACCCGCTTGAGCGAGGTTATCGGCAGTGGCCAGGTCGACCAAGATGAATTGGGGACGCTGGTGCGGTCGTTCGGGGTCGAACACCAAACCGTGGTGACGGAACTCGAGAGTCTGTTTGACGCAGCCGACACCGAGCATGACACGACATACAGTGACGACGAAGTCAGAGAACGCCTGGACAGTCTCCTCGAACTCTTGTCGAATTTCGACACTGCGGCAGAAGACGGACTGGATGATCTGTATTCAGGTATGCCGCACGGCCCGCTGCGGGAACGACTGCGGGAGGCCAAGAGCTTTCTCGAACGCTACGAGTTCGATGATGCATTGAAGGTGTTGCAGGACGCCAGGTGACCGTTGCGGAAGCAGATTCCGTGGCTGGAACGGGCGAAACCCGCAGACCTATCAGATGCCGCCACACGGCGGCCCGGTCAAGAAACATCCGCGCAGGCCGAATATAACTCATCGAGGTAATCAACAGGAGTTGGCGACCGTATGGGAATTCACTTCATTCGCCCCCCGCGCCTCCCAGCTTCGAAACCGGGTGGCACCGGATGACCGGACCTAATCGTGTGTCACCTCCCGATGAAGATCCCTGGAACCTTTGGAGTTTCGGCGCGCCCGATGCGCTGCTATGGCGTGATGGGCGGTGGACGAGATTCCGCTCCATCGAACTGCCTCTCGGCATCGTCTCTCCCGAAGAAAAGTTTACGCCGTATGAAATGGAGATTCCCCCGGACGGGGAGCTGTTTCTGTTTACCGACGGCATGATCGAGTCGACCTGCATGGACGGCGGGATGTTCGGTATCGGTCGACCGATGGAGTCGCTGGAAGCGAACGGTATGGATGTCGAGGCGGTGCTGCAGCAGGTCAGATCCTGTGCTGATCCGCGGAGCTTCCAGGACGACATGACCATTATCAGAATCAGCTCCGTTGACGGTCGGGAGGGTGCTCGATGAACGACTTTTCCGAAAAGCAGACCCTCCTGGTGGTGGACGACACACCTGAAAACATCGCCGTACTCAAAGGCATCCTTTGCGACACCTACAGCGTACGGGCGGCGACCAGCGGAGCGCTGGCGCTGAAGATCATCGAGAAGCAGAAACCCAATCTGATCCTGCTGGACGTCATGATGCCGGACATGGATGGATACGACGTGTGCAGACGCCTGAAGTCGTCGACGAAAACGTCGCACATCCCGGTGATTTTCGTTTCCGCAAAACATGAGACGATCGATGAGCAGAGGGGCTTCGACGTCGGCGCGGTCGACTACATCAGCAAGCCCGTGAACCCGGTGTTGGTGAAGGCGCGGGTAAGGACGCATCTTACACTGGCCGATCAGCACAGGGCCGCGCGGCAACTGGTGAAAACGCGGACCAGGGAGCTGGAGGCGTCCCAGCGCGCGGCAGTGTTCATGCTGGGTGAGGCCGGTCATTACAACGATACCGACACCGGTGTGCATATCTGGCGCATGGCGGCCTATGCGGGAGCACTGGCGCGGGCGCTGCATTGGCCGGTCGAGCGCGCCGATCTGCTCGAACTGGCGGCATCGATGCACGACACCGGCAAGATCGGTATTCCCGACGGAATCCTCAAGGCGCCACGAAAGTTGACGGTGTCCGAGTGGGAGACGATGAAAACGCACACCACGATCGGGCACCGCATTCTCAGTCGTATCGAAACCGAACTGTTCAAGCTGGCGGCGGAGGTGGCACTGTCGCACCACGAACGTTGGGACGGGTCCGGTTATCCGGAGGGGAGGTCAGGGGAGGATATTCCCGAAAGTGCCCGGATCGTCGCGATCGCAGATGTGTTCGACGCGCTGACCATGCAACGCCCCTATAAAGACGCCTGGTCGGTCGAAACGGCATTTGAAACGCTGAAACGCGATGCAGGTACGCACTTCGATCCTGGCATGGTCGAGTTGTTCGTCAGCAGAACCGAAGAGATCGTTCGCATCAAGGAGGATTGGGGGCTGCGCGAGTCCGAAAGCGAATCTGGTGATCGGCCGGCCACGATCGTGTGGATGGGCTGAACACCGCGAGCTGGTTGCAGGCTGTCCGCCAGAACTCCCGGAAATGGCCGATTTCGTTACGTTAACCTTCAACCAAGCAGATCCGACAAGCCGTTTCGCAACACCTTCGGATCCACGGGCTTGGGCAGAAAATGGTCGATACCCAGTGCCTTGGCGTTGCCTGCGTTGACCTGCTCGCTGTGACCCGTGCACAACATCACCTTGAGCCCCGGCAGGTGCGCCTTCGCCTCCGCCGCCAACTCGGTACCGAGCAGCCCCGGCATGGTCTGGTCGGTAATCAACAGTTCGAACTCCTGCCCCTCATCCATCAGCAGCGACAGCGCCTCGCGACCATCGCCACAGGCGGTTACCTCCAGACCCTGATCGACCAGCAACTCCTCCATGAAAGCCAGCAGTCCCGGTTCGTCGTCCACCAGCAGCACCCGGCCCCTGAACGATGGTTCGCACCCCTCAGACTGCGCTGCCGACCCGGGCTGCGCGCCCTCCCACGCCAAAGGCGGAAACAACAGGCGGAATCGGGTGCCCGCGCCTGTCGCGGTTTCCACCAGAATGTGCCCACCGCTGTGTTTCACTATCCCCTGCACCACGGACAGTCCCAGGCCCGTACCCTTGCCCACCGCCTTGGTGGTGTAGAAGGGTTCGAGGATTCGCGGTAGATCATCCGCCGCGATACCTGAGCCGTTGTCCCCGACGCTGATCTGCACCCACTCGCCCTGGATCTTGGAATGGCAGCAGTGACACTCGCCACCTTCATCCCGGTACCACTCCAGGCCCACTTCGATGCGGCCCTTGCCGGCCATGGCATCACGGGCGTTGACCAGCAGGTTGGTAAGGACCTGTTGCAGCTCACCCACATCCAGGCTCACGTCCGGCAGCCCCGACAGGGGGCTGTAGCGCACATCGATGCTGCTGGGCAGACTGCCCCGGGTCAGGGTGATGGCCTCCTGCACCGCGGGTTTGAGGGCAATTCGTTCCGGGCGTTTATCCTGGGGCCGACTGAAGGCGAGCATCTGACTGATCAGATCCCTGGCCCGCGAGCCCGCCTGTTCGATGTGGTCGATATAGCCCGTGAACCGCGGATTGGCCCCGGCCCCAAGCCGATTGCGCAGCAACCCCGCATGGCCGAGCATGATCGCCAGCATATTGTTGAACTCGTGGGCCACTCCACCGGTGAGCTGACCCAACGCCTCCATCTTGCGCGTCTGCTGCAGTTCACGCTCCATGCGCAGCTGCTCCTGCTCCGTTTCGCGCTGACGGGTGATATCCAGCAGGTATCCGGAGATCATCAGGACCTGATCCGAAGCATCCCGTTGAATCCGCGAGTAGTCATAGAAGGTCAGAAAGCGTCCATCCGCATGGCGTAAACGGTAGACCTGCTCGAAAGTATCGGTGCCGGCTGCCAGGTGACCCCTGACCTCTTCATCGATCATCGGCATATCGTCCGGGTGAATCAGAGACGTATAGCGGATATCGCCCCGCATCAATCGTTCGCTGGGGTAGCCCAATATCTGCTCGATGTTGGCGGAACAGAACTCCACCGGCCACCCCTCCAGCGGCAGCCAGTTGAACACCATGGTCGGACCGCCGCTGAACAGGTCGCGCTGGGCACGCAGATTCTGCACGGCCTTTTTGCTCTCTGTGATATCACGGCTGATGGTGAAGACCAGTGGCGTACCGCCCACTTCCCTGCCCGCGGCGCTGACCTCCACATCGTAGATCGTACCGTCTTTGCGGCGATGACGGGTTTCGAAGCGACCCTCGACCTTTGTCAGATCATCAAAGTTACGCCTGATCTCCTCTTCGGAAAAATTCGCCTCCCAGTCCCAGGTATGCAATGTGAGAATCTCTTCTCGACTGTAGCCCAGCATGTTACAAAAGCGGGCATTGGCCTCGATGACTCGGTGCTCCTGATCGATAACGGCGATACCATCCAGAGAGATGTCCATCAAGGCCCCGCGGCGGGCCTCAATCTCGCGGATGGCCTGTTCGGCCTGACGGGCGGCGGTGATGTCGTGGGCAATTCCGAGCACACCGATAAGCTTATGGTCGGCCCGATACATGGGGGTCTTGGTGGTCTCGAACAGCCCCCGGTAACCGGATGACTTGAAGGTAAGCCACTCCTCGTTGCGGCGTGGATGGTCCGCTGACATGGCCGCTTTGTCGTTGACACGAAAAAAATCGGCCAACTCCTTGTCGACGAATTCGTAGTCGGTTCGACCCAGGATCTCCGCCTCACTGGCACCGTAGAGCTCCTCGAACTTTGGATTGCATGCCAGATAGGCGCCGTCCGGATCCTTGAGCCAGACCAGATCCGGTATGGTCTGAACCAGGGTTTTGAGAAATCCCCGTTCCTGCTGCAAGTCGTACAGAGCTTCTTCCCGCAGCGTGACATCCCGGAACGACCACACCCTGCCCAGCCCGCGTGGCAGTTGCAAGGGTACGGTATAACGCTCGAAGACCTTGCCATCCTTGAAATGCAGCCGATCGTACGAAGTCTCCTCCGTGCTGTACAAGCGTGTCACTTCATCGATGAAGGCCTGGGGTGTCTCCAACTGATCGAGGACGAAAGCCAGCAGTTTCTCGTCATCTCCAAGTCGCAGGAGTTCGTCCGGGATACCCCAGAGCGTCTGAAAACGCCGATTGGCGGTGATGACCCTGCCGTCATGACCGATCACCAGAATACCGTCGGCAGTCGAGTTCAAGGCCGCGCGCAGCAGGGCTTCGTTCTCCCGCAGACCGGACTCAGCCGCCTTACGGTCGGTGATATCCAGCATCTGGGTAATCAACACCTGACGATCCTGCAGTTCGAGCAGCGCGGCGTTGAATAACCCATGACGCATCAGGCCATCCTTTGTACGGACTGACACCTCTTTGTCATTGGCGACACCATGCCGCCGTACCTCATCGACAATCTGATCTCGTTGCCTGGGGTCCAACACGATTCCCAGACTCGTTGAGCTCTTCCCTATAACTTCCTCAGGGCTGTATCCTGTAACCTGGCAAAATGCCGAATTGACCTCGATATAGACCCCGGAATCCAGCTCGGTTATGGCCACGGCAATCGGGCTGTGCTGGAAAGCTTTGGAGAACTTCTCTTCCGAGGCGGTTAGGTGGGAGAGGTCCCTGGAAACGCAGAGCAGGGCCGGAGCGCCATTCCACTCTCCCGCCACCGAGCTGGTTTCCGCTGGAATCGACTGGCCGGAGCGGGTGAGCAGCGGAAGGAAACAGCGCTCCGCCTTCCCTTTGAGCATGTCCGCGACAATCGCTGAGGCCTCGTCGCGTCTCTCCTGCGGGTGCAGTTGCAGTACGGACATGCCGATCAGTTCGTCGCGACTGTAGCCCAGGCGCTCGATGGCATACTGATTGGCCTGGATGATGCCGCCCCGACTATCCACCACCAAGAGCACATCCTGAACCTGATCGAAGAAGCGGCGAAAATTGGTCTCACTCTCCACCAGTTTCTCCTGGGTCAATTTGAACTCGGTGACCGTCTGGGCAGTACCGGTGCCGGAAGCCGTTTCTCAATGAATTGCGCCTGATCCTGACCCGCTCGTGGACCCAGAGAACCTGACCGTCAACCAGAATCGGATGCCGGATATCGTACCCGGCGCTCTTCAGCACTCAGTATATCGAGAGTAACCGCAACACCCCGGTATCTCAAGGCTGGAAACGAGAGGCTGGGTATGCCTGCAATTCCCATCGAACCAGCCTCGATCTTTTCAACTATCTGAATTTATGCATGAACTTGCTCGCTCCCCCACCGCCCTCGCCTGTCAACCTTACTCGGGCAACATGCCGCGAGGCGGCCTATCCTGCAGTTGCCTTGCCGTGTGGAGGGGCGTGAAAACCAAGCGCCGGGCAACCGGTCTGAATCTGCTGAGGCGCGAGTTGCCGGCAAAATCCCGTGAGGTGCCGGTGGTGCACCGTTCTTGTTGTTGCTCGTGTATCTTCGTTTCAAAAGCCCTGGTTCGGAGAGCCCCGAGACGCTGAAGCACGCACTGGAATGAGACATATCGGGGCGGCAGACTTGGCGGCTTGGCGGCTTGGCTTAGCAGTATTGTCGAATCGCCGCTGGCATGGGACTTATCGGATCATACGGTTGACGAACAACGGTTCGATGTTTCCTGCCAGGTGGGGTTTGAGAAAATCGTTTTCGAACTGTTCGGCCGGCATTGGTTTCGCGAACAGGTAACCCTGACCGTAGTCACAACCCATCGTCGTAAGAATATCCCGTTGCTGCGCGGTTTCGACCCCCTCTGCAATGACCTGCAAGCCAAGCTTCTGCGCCATGACGATAATGGCCTCGGAGAGTATCTGCTCATTCGTCTCCGGCCCCAGATTACGCACGAATGACTGATCGATCTTCAGGTAGTCGATATCGAACTCTCTGAGGTAGGCCAATGAAGAGTATCCGGTACCGAAATCATCTATGGCGACCTGCACTCCCGCATCCCTGCACTGCAATAACTTATCGATCACGGTTCTGTCTTTTTTCAGTAGAAGTCCTTCGGTGATTTCGATAACGATATTCTCCCCTGAAATTCCGTATTCATGAATATCATCTAGCCACTTGTCGTATTTCGGGTTGCTGTTCAACAATTGAAAAGGGGAGACATTGACACTGATTTTCAAGCGGAAGTTCACATACGACTGCCATCGCATCAACTGCCTGAATACAGAATCGAATACCCATGCACCGATTTCCTGAATGACACCTGACTCTTCTGCTATCGGAATGAAATCCGCCGGGCTGATCAATCCCCTGCCAGGATGATTCCAACGTATCAGCGCTTCGGCTTTATGGATTTGACCAGTATTGAAATCCACGATTGGTTGAAAATAGAGTTCGAATTCATCATTCGAAAGACCCTTGCGCAGATCGGTGGCTATCTGTAGTCGTATCTGGGACTCTTTTTGCAGCTCCGGAGTAAAATAGCAGTATCGGTTTTTCCCTTCCCTTTTTGCCGCATACATCGATTGATCTGCGTATTTGATCAGATCATCGGCATTCCCAGCGTCATTCGGATATTTCGCGATACCGATACTCGTCGTAATCGCAACGTGGTCATGATGGAGTTCATAGGTTTGACCGATGACATCGACCAGCTTGTCGGACACTCTATCGACATAAACCGATTCGCTGATGTCTGACAAGAGGATCACGAACTCATCCCCTCCCAATCTGGCGACAATATCCGCCTGCCGCAGACTGCTTTTGAGCCGCTCCGACACCATCACCAACAGTTCATCACCCTTGTGATGACCCAGGGTGTCGTTTATCTCCTTGAAGCCGTCAAGATCCAGGAACAACAGCCATAGCTCCTGTTTGCTACGCCTTGCCTGCTTGATCTTCTGAATCAGTAGTTCATGAAACAGCTTTCGATTAGGCAGCAAGGTCAAAGTGTCATAGTTGGCCTGCTGCCAGATAACCTCTTCATTCTCTTTTTTGAAGTTGATGTCGGCAATGGTGCCCAGCATGCGCAAGGCATTGCCTGAATCGTCCCTGCTGACCACCTTGCCTTGTGCCAACACCCACGACCAACTTCCATCGTACCTTTGGATTCGATGCTCCTCCTGCCAATCGTCGCTTCTGCCGGCAAGATGCAGCTTCAGGCTTCTCAAGACACGCTTTAGATCGTCAACGTGAACGCGAGACTTCCAATTGATCTCTTGTGCTGGAACGGACTCGTTCCCGAGAATCTTCCCCCAGCCGGAGCTGTAGTGCGCAGTGTCATGCTCTATGTCCCAGTCCCATATTCCATCCTGAGTCGCCTCCATCACCAGCCGATATGTTTCCTCGCTCTTGTAGACACGATCTATGAGTGGCCGGGTCACCAATCCAAAGCCCAAAGCAGCGAACACTATCAAAACCGTTCCGATGAGCAGACTCCACAAGCCCGCGTTGACAAAGGGCTGACGGACCTCTTCGAGATCTATCTTGGCAACGATGCCATAACCAAGAACCGCCACCGGCTCATAGGCCGCCAGTACCTCGACACCACGATAGTCCTTGGCGATCACCGTGCCTGATTTACCCGACAAGGCAAACTGCATGGGCACAGCGAATTCACTACCCATTTTGATTTCACGTGGAGGGAGGGATCGTGATGTAGGGGGCTTGTTGCGCCGTTCCAGCAGGTACCTGATATACCCCTGATCAAGCTTCGCCAGGGTGAACTCGCCAGTGCTGTGCAGTCCCCGAAAATGACCGTGGGCATCACGGATCTGCGACAACGTCGCTGCCTCCGGGCTACCAAACATATCGTAGGTACTGAATTTTTGATCGAATCGCGCGATCGACTCTATCAACCGTGCTTGACTCTTCACGGTTTCGGTCAAATGTTCGAATTCTTCGTCTAACGCAGTTTTATAGTTCTGGAATGTGGTTACGCCGATCAGCGAAAACATAACCACAATGAGAATCCCAGTCAGCAGATGGGTGTTCTTGTCAAGAGTCAACTTCAAAATCTTGCCTGATCTTCAGTCCTGGATATCTGTGTTTAGCGGCAGAAGACCCTGCATCCTTATGGTGTTTTTTTACCTCAACGTAACCTTCGAGCGGTATCAGAATCGCCACCGTACCGATAAACGCGCCGGGAAACCACCGATCCAAACCCATCATGTTGATCGATTGCATCGCCGCAATGCCCTCCGTGGAGGGCACGTGCGCGAGTGCTTTCATGATGAAGCCGGAGAAGGCGAAGAAGAAGCCACCGATCAAATCGGAGCCGAGCAACAAGATGACAAACGCACAGATGTTCAGGGGTTCACGCTGCCACCTCCCCCTCACTTGTCACACCCCAGGTGCCGCGGGCGACGATGCGACGGGCATAATCCGCGAAGTCGGCCGGCTCCCGCCCCAGCGCTCGCCGGACGCCGTCACAAACCCGGGCGTTGCGTCCGTCGAGGACCGTTTCAAACAGGTAGTTCAACAGCCACGCGATTTCATGCGGCGTGCCCGCTTCGTCGATGGCCTGCGCGAACGCCTCTTTCGGGATCTGAACGAACTGCACCTCGCGACCGGCGACCCCGGAAATCTCGTGTGCCAGCTCACTGAAGGTCAGCGCACGGGGACCGGTGACTTCATAGATCTCGCCGGCATGCCCCTCCTCGGTCAGCGCTGCAACCGCGACATCTGCAATGTCATTGACATCGATAAAGGGCTCGGGGACATCCGCGGCCGGCAGCGTGATGGCGCCCTCCAGAACCATGCCGAGGAATTCACCCTCGGAAAAGTTCTGCATGAACCAGCTGGCACGAACCACAGTCCACTCGACGCCCGATTGCTGGATAACCCGCTCACAGGCCTGCGCCTCTGCTTCACCGCGACCCGACAACAGCACGAGCCGCTTGACGCCCTGCGCTACCGCCTCGTCAACGAAACGGCGGATCGACTCTGTGGCACCCGGTATCGCGAGATCCGGCGCATAGCTGATGTAGGCGGACGTCACCCCTTCGAGAGCCCAGTTCCAGGTGCTCGGATCGTTCCAATCGAACGGAGGGTTTGACGAGCGGGATACGACACGCGTTTCAACGCCGCGCGTTTGTAGGCGCTCCGCGACTCGGCGACCGCTTTTTCCTGTTCCACCCACCACCAGGGTGATGCCCTCTGATGCCTGGTCGTCGATCGCCTCGATACCCATCGCGCTTCCCTCATCGCTGCCGGTCTCTGCTCCCGGAAATGTTGAAACGATACCGAGCTGCCGGAACAGCGCTAACTGGTCGAGAAGCTCCCACTCCCCGACGATTTTCCCATCTTCGAAATGGCTGAGTATCATCCCGTTCACCTTCACTTTCCTGCCGGTTGCGGCTATTCCCATGAGATCGCTTTCGTGGGTGCCGGACAGCACGAAAGAGATCGCGGTCCTGTTACCGGAGCTGACCAGTTCCTCGATCTCCACGTGCAGATCGGGGAAAGCGGTGCGATAGGCCGTGAGCAGATCTCTTAGAGCTTCCGGACCCTGAAGTAACTGATCGGGACTGCGATGGACATAGTTCGGATGAACGACCTCGCCAAGAACCGTGAAATCCCCGTTGTTGATAACCTGCTCGACAAAACGTCGCATTGTATTTTCGTTGCTCTGGACCATTTTGCTTCTCCTTTGTGGGTTCGGAGTGGCGCTGCTCGCACAGCTCGTGTCGGTATGAATAAACGTACGTGATGAGTTGGTGAGAAGCCATTTCCGCAAAGCTCAGATTCATACGCGTTCGTCTATAATCGGCCCCATGGATACTTTGGGCGGATTGCTGGATGCACCGCGCGCGCGCGGTGCCTTCGCTTTGCGTGCGATCATGAACCCGCCTTGGTCGCTGAGGGATCTTGCCGGTTCACCACTGACACTGATCGCCGGCGTGGCAGGCGGGCTTTGGCTGGTAGCCGATGACGGTGATCCGGTTCAGATCGGCCCCGGCGACATCGCTGTCATACGTGCACCGATGCAATACAACCTCGCCGACACTCCGGCCACGCCCCCGCAGGTAGTCATTCATCCGGGGCAACGCTGTTGCGACCTGCATGGAAACTCCATGCATGAAGCGATGATGCATGGCGTGAGAACCTGGGGTAACGATGCTCAGGGTGCAACCATATTTCTCGTCGGTGCATATGAACATCTGAGCGACATCAGCGACCGCCTGTTGCGGGCGTTGCCACCCGTGCTGTCGCTCACCCATGCGGACTGGGAGTCTCCGCTTGTGGCTCTACTCTCTGACGAAGTGATCAAAGACGAACCGGGACAGGCTGCGGTGCTGGATCGGCTGCTTGACCTGCTGCTGACCGCGGTGCTCAAGGCCTGGTTTGCCAAACACGACAGCAGCAGGCCGGAGTGGTGGCGGTACCAGGGAGACCGGATCATCGAACATGCCCTGCGTGTCATGCATGACAATCCGGCCAACCCATGGACGATGGATGCACTCGCGCTTGAAGTCGGTGCCTCACGGGCGTCACTCGCGCGCCGCTTCCGGGACCGGGTTGGCGAATCACCGATGACCTTCCTGCGAAATTGGCGAATGGCCCTGGCAGCCGACCTCTTGTGCCAGCCGAACGAGACCGTCGGCAGCGTGGCCGAGAAGGTTGGCTATGCTACTCCATTTGCGTTCAGCGCTGCGTTCAAGCGTGTAAGGGGTGTGAGCCCGCAAGCGCATCGGCTATCCGCGCTCTGAGGTGTATGGTACCGCAGTACCCCGCTCGTGGCGGCAGGTACTGGATCATCGCGAACAGGTTGCTCGCCTGACGATTACCTTTTGATCCGAACATACGCACGAGGCTCTTGCTCGATTTGGCGATAGCTGCCCGACGATGCATTTCCGGATAGCCCTTTCGATGGCGTGAAAACCGGATCCGGCGCCCAAACAGCGCAAGCCAACACCATGCTTTCAAATAGGCAACTGATTGGTACCGGGCCGGTGGACCCATGCCGGCACGGTAGATGTTTGTGAATCTTGATATCACTTGTCTCTCGGGACGAAAAGCGAAAACCTCTCACCCTCGATCACAATGTCGC
>JAGRGU010000099.1 GCA_020445335.1 Gammaproteobacteria bacterium | reverse complement strand
GCGCCACCTTGTTCTTGACCACCTTAACCTTGGTTTCGTTGCCCACCACCTCTTCGCCCTTCTTGATTGCGCCGATGCGACGGATGTCGAGCCGCACCGAGGCGTAGAACTTGAGCGCATTGCCACCGGTAGTGGTCTCCGGGCTGCCGAACATCNNACGCCGATCTTCATGCGGATCTGGTTGATGAAGATCACCACGCAGTTGGAGCGCTTGATATTGGCGGTGAGCTTGCGCAACGCCTGCGACATCAGACGCGCCTGCAGGCCGACGTGCGAATCGCCCATCTCACCTTCGATCTCCGCTTTCGGCGTCAGCGCCGCGACCGAGTCGACCACCACCACATCGACCGCGCCGGAGCGCACCAGCATGTCGGTGATCTCGAGCGCCTGTTCGCCGGTATCGGGTTGCGACACCAGCAGTTCGTCTACATTGACCCCCAGCTTGTTGGCGTAGATCGGGTCCAGCGCGTGCTCGGCGTCGACAAATGCCGCCGTGCCGCCCCCCTTCTGCGCCTGCGCCACCACATGCAGCGCCATCGTGGTCTTGCCCGAGGATTCAGGACCGTAGATCTCGACGATGCGTCCCTTGGGCACGCCGCCGACGCCGAGCGCTATATCCAGGCTCAGCGAACCGGTCGATATCACCTCGATATCACGCACCATGCCGGCGTCGCCCATGCGCATCACCGATCCCTTGCCGAACTGCTTCTCGATCTGGCTGAGCGCCGCGCTCAGCGCCTTCTTGCGATTGTCGTCCATTCTGCCTCCGGGTTTTGGTTGAAGGCGGCTCCCTGCCACCCCGTCGTTCTCTAATTGTTCTCCATTATGGCACAGCCAAAGGCTCAAGTCATGAGTCCAGCGACCACTTTTTCAATACCCGGTATCTGTTGGCGGAAGAAGCCCCGCCGGAGCTGGCGAGGACGAACTCCGTCACCGGCCAGCGGGGGAACCCCTCGAGCGTCTGCCGCTCGAGGGCGGCCCCTTTTCGCGCCAGTGTCACATGCGGCCTGTAGGCGCGATCTTCGGGGGTGAGACCGCAGCCTCGAAGACCGTGGTTCAGGGCGTTGACCAGCTCGAGCAGCGGAGCGGGTGTCGCCGCGGGCCCCGCCCAGAGGATGTTTGGCTTGCGCCAGCTGCCGATTCGACTCAGCTCCAGCACAAAAGGAGGCGTCCTGATCGCCGCCGCCATCTCCAGCAGACAAGGAAGATGCTGCGGTGCGACGGCACCCAGAAAAGCCAGCGTCAGATGCAGATCGAGCGGATGACTGGGCCGCGCCGGGGATTGCGCATGGCGCTGCTGCAGCGCCACCAGCGCCTCGCTGACCGGCGCCTCCGGCCAGAGCGCGAAAAAGAGCCGCTGCCCCTGGCTAGCCATCGAGGCGCCCGATCATCCCCTGCAGCGCCGTCGCGACCGCCTGACGCCGCACCGCGTCGCGACCGCCGTCGAATCGGTAGAGCTTCGAAACGGGCGCCTCGCCGACACACGCCCATGCCAGCCAGACCGTGCCCAGCGGCTTCTCCTCTCTACCACCGCCCGGGCCGGCGATGCCGCTGATGGCCAGCGCCACGTCCGCGTCGGAGAAGGTCAGCGCGCCCTGCGCCATCGCCTCGACCACCTCGGCGCTGACCGCCCCGTGCTGCGACAGCAGACGCTCGGGCACGCCCAGCATCTGCCGCTTGGCCGCATTGCTGTAGCTGACAAAAGCACGATCGAACCAGGCGCTGCTGCCGGCGATATCGGTCAGAATCTTGGCCACCCAGCCGCCGGTACAGGACTCTGCCAGGGCAATCTTCAGGCCGCGCTCCAGCAGACGCTGCGACAGTTGCTCGGCAACCTGCGTCAAATCGGTATCCATAGGCGTCGCAGTATCTCCGCTTCCCCGGCCGCTGACAATGCCGGGCGCTGCCGAAAACGGCGCAATTGGGCTACACTGCCCCACCTCAGGCTTCCCGGGAGAATGAAACCATGGACATACTTTGTGAACGACGCGCATCGCCGGCCAAACTCGAAATTCTCGGCGTCTACGACTGGCCGCTGTGGGAGCGTGAGCCGTCTGAGTTTCCCTGGCAGTACGATCGCGAGGAGACCTGCTATATCGTGCGCGGCGAATTCACCGTCACCCCGGACGGCGGCGAACCGCAGACTTTTGCTCGCGGCGATCTGATCACCTTCCCTGCCGGGCTCTCCTGCACCTGGAAGATCACCAAGGCGGTGGAGAAGCACTACGCCTTCGGCTGAGCATCGGTTGGCGACTCGATGCCTTCAGCCACGCGGAGCGTCGGCAGAGGCACATTATTCGGCCGAACCTCCGCGCTCGACAGCTCCCTCTCGCCACCGTTCGACATATCTCATGTCAATTGCTAGATATATTTATTTACTTACTGTTTTATATATATTTATCTCTCCGATATCAAAAAGAATCTGAGAACATCTCGGCAACCAGCGTCAGCACCGCCGAGAGCTATCATTGTGCGTTCGTTTGTGCTTTTATTGATTTAGAATCAATCCAAACAGAAGAGACAGAACGTCCGGGTTCCTGTGCCGAGACAGGCTCTCCATCAGCCTGCCAAACCCTATAGGCACAACTGTTTTTTTCTTATATATCAAATTGATAAGGGATGTTCTTGAGGCTCATTTTCGAACGCTTCGAGAGCGATTTCGGTATAACAGTAGCGAGGAGCAGGTTCGGCCATGGCGCTTTCAATGAGATCACTGATAACCATTTCGACCGTGCTGCTGATCGCCGGCTGCGATTTGAATCGCCCGGGCGGGGTCGCGGTCATCGACCTGGATCGAATCGCCAGTGCGACCGGTCAGGCACAGACGATCAACGAAGAGGTGCAACGGTTCGCCGCGGAACAGGAGACGCGGCTCAAAACGCTGCAGAGCGAACTGCGCCGGAAGCTGAGCGATGAAGAGCAGAGCGGAACCGGGACCTCCGCGGGCCCTTCAACCCCCTCCGGCGAGAGCGCGGCACAGGCCCGCAGCCAGCTCGCCCGGGAACTCGAACAGGCACGCCTCTCGACCCAGCAACTGCGCCAGCGGCTGGTACGGGAATTCACCGCCGAAATTCAGCCGGTCGCAACCGCAGAGGCGGTCAGCAGAGGTTTGTCGGTGGTCGTGGTCCGTCAGCCCGGGCTGCTCTTCGTGGCACCCGAGGTCGAGATCACCAATGCTGTCATCAGCAGGTTGAAGTCCCAACCAGAATAACGAGAACGACATTCCGGTGACACACCGGCAAGGTTAACCGACATGTTCGACCGACACCCGCTCTCACGCTTCTGTATCGCGCTGGCGACCGCCCACTGCCTCTGCGGTCAATCGATGCTCTGGGCCGCGCAGATCGTCACGGACGGTCGCACCCAGACCCGCGTGGCGCGCTCGGGAACGACAACCGACATCCAGACGGCCACCGTGCGCGGCAACAACGCCTACAACTCCTTCCACCATTTCGGTGTGAATCCTGGCGAGACGGTCAACCTGCATCTGCCCAACGGCAGCGACAACCTGCTCAATCTGGTGCGCGACTCCCGCACCGAGATCAATGGCGTACTCAACGGCATCAAGCAGGGCAAAGTCGGCGGCAACGTCTTCATCGCCAACCCGCACGGCGTCGTGGTCGGTGCGCAAGGCAGGGTAAACGTCGGTTCGCTGTCGCTGTCGACGCCGACACCCGAGTTCCTCGACAGGGTGCTGGGCGCCGATGGCACACCCTCCCCCGGCGCCACCGAGGCGCTGCAGCGTGGAGAGATCCCGCTCAACACCGACGCCAGCATCCGCATCGAGGGTCGCATCGACGCCCAAAGGGAGGTACACATCCAGGCGCACGAGGTGGTGATCGGCGGCAGCGTCAACGTGCGCACGGCAAGCGCGCAGGGCAGTGTCGATACCGGCGGACTGGTCAACAGCATCGGGGTGACGCAGGGCCATACGATGGTGGCGCAGGGCGGCGAGATCTGGATCCTGGCCGAGGGCGACGCCGCCATCAGCGGAGAGATCCGCGCCGATGGCGCAGCCGGAGTGGCCGCGGGCAACGTGGAACTCAGATCCGGCAGGGATATCCGGCTCGAAGCGGGCGCCAGCGTTACCGCCAGAGGGGCTGGTGAAGCCTCCGACGGCGGCCGAGTGATCGTGGTCGCCGGCCGCGACACCCATTTCAGCGAGGGCGCGGAGCTGGATGCCGGCGCCGGCAGCAGCGGCGACGGCGGACTGGTCGAACTCTCCGCCAAACGCAGCGTCCGGATCGACGGCGGCAGACTTGGTGCCGGCGCGCCCGACGGCAAGGCCGGACGCATCCTGATCGATCCGACGGAGGTGGTATGGAGTGGCAGCGGCAGGGATCAGTACAGCCACGGGGCGGAGATCGAAGTGATCGCCGACGAGCGCATCGAGCTCGATGACGTCACGCTCTCCAGCCGACAGGTGGCGGGTGGTGACAGCCGCAGCAACCACGCGACCGCCGCCTCGACCGGCGACTCCGGCAAGATCACGCTGCGCGCCAAGCAGATCGAGCTGAAGAACGGCACCCGGCTGCTGGCGCAGGGCGGCAACGGCCACGCCGCCGGCGACGTCGAGCTGATTGCCGAAGACGACGCCAGCGTCGCCAGGTTCGGTTCTACCGAGGACCAGAGCGCCCGCATCGATATCGACAACGCCACCATCAGGGGCGGCAACATCCTGCTCTCCGCGATTGCCGACGATCGCTACGAGTACAGCGGCGACAGCGTCGGCAACCGGGTCTCCGAGCTGTTCGGCAACGTCAGCACACCGATCGACCTCACCTTCTCCGCTGCCGAGGCGGTGGTCAGGCTCGAAGGTGGCGCGCGCGTCGATGCCGCCGGTGAACTCACCATCAAAACCGAAGCGACCGGCTACGCCGGCATGTTCGCCTTCAGCGTCGGTGCCGCGTTCGGCTGGGCCGAGGCCGAAGCCAAGGCCTATACCGACGTACTCGACGCGACGCTGACCGCGGCCGGTGACCTGACCATCAGCAGCCTGGCGGAATCCACCATCGAGATGAACATCTCGGCGGTCAATACCGGTCGCACCAATCCGCTGCCGTTCAGTGCCAGCAAGTATATCGACGTCGCGGTCGCGGTCGGCAAAGGGCTGATCGACGCGCGCGCCAATCTCGGCGCCGATGCCAGCGCCAGCAGCGGCGGCAACGCCGAGATCAGCGCCAGAGGAATCAAGAGCAACAGCGTCACCGCCAACGGCCGCGGCTACGACGACGGCACCGCCGCCGGCGCGGTCGCCTACTCCAGCTTCGACAGCGACATCAACGCTACCCTGGGGGGCGATCTCAATGCCGCTGCGATCAGCATCGACAGCCGGCTGCAGACCAACAACAACTCGGTCAACGCCGCCTCCGGCGTCGGCACCGGCATCCTCGGCAGCATCATGAAGCGGATCGATCCGCGCGCCTGGGCCAGCGATCTGGCCGGCGCGGTCTCCGGCTTCGTCTCCAAGCCCAAATTCGACGCCCGCGCGGCCAACAGCGCCGACAAGCTCGGCCTCTCCGCCTCGTTTCTCTGGCTCGACCAGGAGAACGATGTCAACGCCGGCATCGCCAACGGCGGCAAAGCGAATGCCGTCGGCGGCGGATTGGGCATCAACGCCTACTCGGTCGAGGAGCTGACCTACCACAGCGGCAGCTCGGTCGACCAGGCCAAGCTGGCGGCACCGACCCCGGGCGGCATCAGCAGCCGCGCCAAGCAGACCGCGCTCAGCGCCGCGGTCGCGGTGGTGGACCTGGAGAACCGCACCACCGCCTTTATCGATGACGATGCCGAAGCCGATGCCGCGGCGGCGATCGAGGTCAGCGCGAAGAGCGAGATCCCCATCCCCTTCCAGCGCTGGATCGATCTCGCCAATGTCGATGATGCCAAGGAGGGAGCGGTGCTGATCTTCAGGAACCTGACCGACAGCACGCTGCAACTGGCCACCGGCTGGACCCAGGCGTTTGCAGAATCCGAAAAGCTGGGTATTGCCGGCTCGTTCAATTTCATGGATCTGCACAACGGCGCAAAAGCCTGGATCGGCGATGGCGCGCTGATCAACAAGAGCGACGCCGATGCTGTCGCGCCCGGCCACCAGGACCGGGTCATGACCGACGCCAACGACGTCACGGTGCTGGCGGTGGCCGAGCAGAGCACGGTCAACCTCTCCGGAATCTTCGGCTTCAATCCCAAGAAGGCCTTTACCGGTACCCAGTCGGGCGCCAACGGCTTCGGCGGCGCCTACCTCGACGTGGACTTCAGCGGCGGCGCCGACGCCTCCATCGGTGCCGGCGCCAAGGTACTGGCAGACGATCTCGCCGTGGTTGGCTACAACCGCACGCTGAACGTCAATATCGGTGAGTCGGGCGGCAAGGCGGGCAAGGTCGGCGTCAACGGCGTCTTCTCGCTGGTGCAGAGTAACACCGACACCATCGCCCAGATCGGTGCCGGCAGCAGCGTCGACGCGGACAACCTGCTGGTCGCCGCGCTCGACGATTCGAAGAACTACAACATCGCCGGCGGCATCGCGCAGAGCGCCAATGTCGGCGTCGGCTTCTCCATCGGCATCAACGAGATGACCCGTGAGGTGCGCGCGATCCTCGGCAACGGCCCCGACGATCTGCGTGCGGACTCGCACCTGCAGAGCGGCAGCGGCGGCACCTTGACGCTCGGCGGCAATCTGCTGCTGGAGGCGCAGGCGAATGGCAAGTTCGGCGCCTACAGCCTGGCCGCGGCGCTCAAGGGCAAACCCGAAACCTCGCCCGGCAGCGGTGCGGCGACCGACACCAAGGGCGGCAAAACCGGTATCGGCGTCTCCGGCGACGTCTCCATCAACACCATCACCGAGACCACCGAAGCGCTCGCCGATGGCGGCATGAGCATCGACGTCGGCGGCAGCGGCGACGCCGAGGCGGCGCTGGTCACCGCCGGCAATGACGACGAGCTGACGCGCCTCGTCTGGACGCAGAGTGCGGACGATCTGCGGCAGTTCGATCTCTATCTCGGCGGCGCTCTGCGCGCGCTCAACGACAGCGACACGCAGGTGTTCGGCGGCGCTGTCTCGATCGGTCAGGGTTCGTTCGGACTGGCGGGCAGCTTCGCCAAGAACAGCCTGGCCAAGCTCACCCACGCCGAATCCGACGACATCATCTTCGAGGTCAACGACCTGCTCCGCCTCGGCGCCGAGAACAGCGGCAGCCTGCTGGCGATCAATGCCAGCGGCTCGGGTTCGGCGCAGAAGGAGGGGATCCAGATCGCCGGGCAGTACGCCAAGAACGACATCCACAACGAAGCCTTCGCCTCGATCGAGGGAGGTTCGGTGACGGTGCGCGACGGCGCCGCCGGCAGCGACGAGATGCTCCACCTGAACGCTACCGACCGCTCGCGGATCCACGCCATCGCCGGCGCGGTCACGCTCGGCGGCAAGTCCGGAATCGGCTTTTCGATCTCCGACAACAGCGTCGGCAACAAAACCCGCGCGTTCGTCAAGGACGCCCGTGTCGACGCCGGCGACCGACTGCTGATCGAAGCGCTCAACGACAACGAGATCAAATCGCTGGCCGCCGCTTTCGGCCTGTCGCAGAGCCTGAGCATCTCCGGCGCGGCCTCGGCCAACGACATCTTCAATGAGACCCTCGCCTACGTCGACAACGACGGTGCAGCGGACAAACTGGTCAGCGCTGTCGACAGCAGTCAGATCCTCGCCACCGACACTGCCGATATCGAAACCCTGGCGGGCGGCGCGTCTCTATCCAAGGACGCCTCGCTGGGCGCATCGGTTTCGGTCAACCGCATCGGCAATACCACCAAGGCCTACTGGATCGACGCCACCCTTGCGCAGCTCGGCAACGACACGCTGATTCGCGCGCGCAACGACGCCACCATCAAATCGCTCGCCGGCGGCATCGGCGTGGCGGTCGGCAAAGAGTCCGGCGGCGCCGGCGCGGCGGTGGCGGTCAACCGCATCGGCAACATCACCCAGGCCTATCTGAGCGGCGCCGCCGCAGACCTGGCGCTGCAAAATCTCAGCGTCGAAGCAGTCTCCGACGCCGACATCGAAACCATCTCGGTGGCGCTGGGCGGCGGCGGTGGCATCGGCATCGGCGGCTCGGGCTCCTTCAACCATCTCAACAACGAGACCGACGCCTATATCAACGGCGACGCGCGGGTCAAGGCGGAGCACAACGTCGCGGTGCTGGCGGAGAGCGACGACCGCATCCAGGTCGCCGCCGGCTCGGCCGGAATCGGTGTTCTGGCGGCCGGGGTCGGGGTCTCGCTCGGCATCAACAGCATCGGCGGACATACCCGCGCCTACATCGAGGGGAGCAATACCCGCGTCACCGGTCTGGCCAAAGGGGCTGCCAGGGCAGTCGCCGACGGTGGCCTGGAGAGCAGCGTCGAGCTGGCCGATCAGGTCGATATCGCCACCTTCAGCGCGCTCGATCTGAAGGATCACAAATCCACCGTCGATATCACCGGTGTCGCCGTCAACGCCTCATCCACCCAGCACGTCGCCTCGATCGGCGCCAATGTCTCCGGCGGCAAGGTCGCGGCAGGGCTGGTGGAGAACATCAGCACCATCGGCGGCGATACCCAGGCCTACGCCCTCAACGCCCGCATCAACCAGGAGAACGGCGGCGCGGCGGCCAACCAGCAGGTGGATATCCGCGCCGGCAACATCGCCTACAACAACAGTTTCGTCGGCAATATCGCCGCCGGCAGCGGCGCCGCCGGCGTCGGCGCCGACCTCAGCAGCATCAACCGCACCACCTGGTCCTACGCCGCCGGCGGCCGCATCGACGCGCTCGACGAACTGTCGCTCAACTCGCTGGCGCTGCAGGGGCTCTCCTCGCTTGCGGTGGGCGGCTCCGCCGGCGGCATCGCCATCGCCGGCACGCTGGTCATGGGGCTGTTCCAGAACGAGACCAAAGCCTGGATCAACTCGACGGTGGTCAACACCGGCGACCTGACCGTCAACGCCGACAGCGAGAACGACATGCACATGGTCGGCGGCGCCATCAGCGTCGGCTCGACCGGTGGCAGCGGCAGCTTCGTCGTCAGCCGCAGCAACAGCACCACCAAGGCCTATATCGAGAACGCCAGCGGCTTGAACCGGGTGGGTGCAAGCGGCGCGGTCGAGGTGACCGCCGACAACAGTACCGAGATCGACCACTTCGTCGTCAGCGGCGCGCTCGCCGGCGGTGCCGGCATCGCCGGCATGGCCAGCGTCAACCTGATCACCGACACCACCGAAGCGGAGCTGCGCAACGCCGAAATCGGCAGCGGCACCGCCAAGGCCGCCAGCCTCAAACTGGAGGCGACGCATGCGATCGAGATCGACAGCAACGCCGGATCGCTGGGTGTCGCCATCTCCCCCGGCGGCGTCGGCGTCGGCGCCGGCGCCAGCGTCAATCTGCTCAAGGCGCGCACGCTGGCAACGATCGACGGCGGCAAGGCTTTCACCAGCGGTGCGACCGAGGTACTGGCCTCCAGCAACAAGCGGGTCAAGGCGCTGGCGATGACCGCCGGCGTCGGCCAGACCGCGGGCATCGGCGGTGCCGCGGTGGTCACGCTGATAGGCGACGACGTCAAGGACGAATCCGCCGGCGAGGTCGACGCCGGCACACTGAGCGCGGTCGACGACTTCGCCAGTAACGACCGCGCCACCGCGATGGAGAGCAACAGCGACACCGATGCCTACCTGACCGACAGCGAGCGCGCCGAGGTCAACGCCGACAGCCAGAGCGAGGTGCGCGATATCGCCCGCGGCACCGACGTCAACGCCTTCCAGTACCGCACCGCCGCCAGCGTCAAGAGCGCCGGCTCGCGCATCGACGCCGGCAGCATCGATATCAAGGCGATCGACCGGGTGCACGCCAACACCACGGTGGGCGGTTTCGGCATCAGCCTCGGTCTGGGCCTCGGCGGCGGGGTCGGCGTCACCAATGTCAAGGGCAACCTCTACGCAGGCGCCGACGCCAGCGCCGATCTCGACAGCACCGGGGCGATCACCGTCGAGGCCAAGGCGTTCGACTACGCCGCCGACGAGCGGGCGGTGGAGATGCTCGCGCTGAGCGGCGGCGCGGGCATCGTCGGACTCGGCGCCGCGGTGGCGCTGGCCGACGTGCACAACACCATCAGCGCCGAACTGGGCGGCGATATCGATGCCGCCGGACAGAGCGTCTCTATCAGCGCGCAGGACGGCAGCAGCATCGACATCGACGCTTACGGCGGATCGTTCGGCGCCGGCGCGGTCGGTGCTGTGATCGCCCACGCCGACAAGCGCAGCCAGCTGATCGCGCGCACGCTCGCCGGCACCACCGTCGACAGCGGTGGTCTGGGCATCAGTGCCAGTGTCAGCGGCGCCGTGCAGAGCCACGCATTGGGCGCCGCCGGCGGCATTCTCGCCGGTATCGGAGCCGAGGCGGTCTCCACCGAGGCGGTGCTGGTGCAGGCCTACAGCGGCAGCGGCAACACCCTGACGCTGGAGGACGATCTCAGCCTGAGCGCCGGCGCGCAGCCGCAGCTTCTGGCCGACGCCGAGGGCTACGGCGGTTCGCTCGCGGTGAACGTCGGCGTCGCGATCGCCGAGTCGCTGGTCAGCAACGGCATCTTCGCCGATCTCGGCAGCGACAACAGCGTCGATGCCGACAACCTCGAAATCAACGCGACGCAGAACCGCAACGGTAGCGAAAAGACGGCCAGGGCGGAGGCGATCGCCGCCGGCGGATCGCTGGTGGCCAGCGTCAACGCCACCTCCAGCGCCGCGCGCAACACCGCGGTGACGCAGAGTCGCATCGGCGACAACGGCACCCTGACGCTGCGCGGCGACGCGACACTCAACGCCACCACCGACTCGGATCAGTCCGCCGACGTCAACGGCTTCCAGGGCGCGCTCGGCGCCGCCCGCGGCAGCAACGTCGCCAACAGCGAGTACAACACCCGGCAGGCGGTGAGCCTGGGCGCCAACCTCGCACTGAGCGCCACCCGGCTGACGCTGAGCGCCAGCGGTCAGGACCGCAACTATGCCCACTCGATCTCGGGCCAGGGCGCGCTGCTCGCCTCGCGCGCCGCGGCCAAGGTCGACACCTTCGGCAGCAGCGACACCCAGGTGAGTATCGGCAGCGGCGGCAGCGGCAGGAAGATCGCCGTCGACACGCTCGATATAGACGCGACGCATACCGCAACCTTCAACACCGAGGCGCGCACCGACAACGGCGCGCTGGTCGGACTGAGCGGCGCCGAGGTCGGCAACGAGATGAGCGCCACCGTCGCCGTCGTGCTCGGCGACGACCTGCAGGTCGAAGCGCTCGATCTGACCGTCGACGCCGCCAATATCTCGAGCAAGCCGAAGCTGGCGGATGCCAACGTCATCTCCGGCTCGGGCGGTTTCTACGACGGCCCGGCGATCACCAGCGCCACCACCATCGACAACACCACCCGTGTCGAGATCGGCGACGATGTCCACCTCAACGTCATCGGCGACAAAGCCTCGCCCGGACTCTTCACCATCGTCGCGCGCAACGACGTCGACGCCTACGACGAGGTCGAACTGGACTCCGGCGGCGCGATCGCCAACGCCAAGGGTGTCTCGACCATCGACAACGACACCAGCATCGCCCGCGTCACCATCGGCGAGGATGCGCTGCTCGAGAGCGTCGGCGACATCGCCATCGGCACCCGCAGCGACGCCAATATCCGCACCCGCTCATACGTCGACACCTACGGCCTGGCGGGCGCCGGCGAAGGCACCACCCGCTCGCGCATCAATACCGACCACGACCTGACGCTGCTCGGCGGTGCCGTGGTACGCGCCGGCGGCGACCTGATCCTCGGCGCCGGGCGCGCGGCCGGCGTCGCCAGCAACCTGACCGCGGACGCCAAGACCAAGCTCTGGAACAAGACCGCGGTCCCCTTCAGCACCGATCCGGAAGCGCACGGCGAGATCACCCAGAACAGCCTGATCACGATCGCCGCCAATGCCAGGGCGCTGGCGATCGGCGACGTCCATCTGCAGGCGAGCGACGGTGCCCACACCACGATCGGCGACGGCACCGGTACCGACGCCTATCGCGAAGCGGCCGAGGGGGTGACCAACTTCTTCGGCGGCATCGTCGGCGCCGACGAGGTGAGCTTCGATATCGAGGGCGGCTCCACCCATGACGCATCGCTCTCCGGTGTCAGCGTCGAGGGCGAGGCACGCGCCGGCATCCAGCACCACCAGTTCCTCACCATCGCCAGCGACGGCTCGGTCGCTATCGACGGCGACGGCAATCCGATCCAGTCCGACGGCGTCAGCTTCACGCCGCTGGACAACGTCTCGCTCAACAACGAGCTGCAGACGCGCATCGACGCACTGCGCGCGCTGCAGGCCGACTACGCCGACACGCCGGATATCTCGCAGGCATTCAAGGCCGAAGCCGACTTCCTCGAGATCAAGCTGGCCGATCTCGGCGGCGCTACGGTCAACGTCGACTTCCTGGTGATCGACGACGTCTTCGCCCGCTCGGGCGACGTCCACATCAGCGGCGACTACCTGCAGGGCAGCGGCCTGATCGAAGCGCCGGGCGACACCCACATCAGGATCTGGAACCAGTCCGAACGCTTCCTGCGGCTGGGTGAACTGAACATCCCCGAGGACGAAGGCGGCCACGTGCTGTTCAACACCGTACCGGTCAGTTCGGGCAGCGAGATCGTCAGCAAATCGTTCGGCGGTCCGGGCAGCGCCGCCGCTATGACGGTGATCGACGCGACCAACTCCAACCCGCCGCTGATCGAAGTGCTGAGCACCGATGTCAGCGCCGACCCGCTGGCCGGCATCTTCCTCGACGAGGATGTCAGCAACCGCCGCGGTCTGGTCTCGGTCTACAGCGAGGGTGATCTCACCTCGTCGGCGCAGATAGACGCCAAATCGGTCGAGCTCAAAGCGGGCCGGGACGTGATGCTGGGCTTCATCTACGGTTTCCGCCACCTCGGCGGCGACCCGACCCTGCACGCCCCCTTCAGCAGCCACGCCGCCACTTCGGAGAGCAGCTACACCAGCGACCGCGGGGTCAGCAACGCGCCGGAAGGGAGCCCCACCGAGGCCGGCACGCTGGCGGGCAGCAACGTCTTCATCTCCGCCCAGCGGCTCAACATCAACAACACCATCCAGAGCGGCCGCCCCTACCGCAAGCTGGTGCTGGACGCCGCCATCGGCGCGTTGATCGCCGGCCACATCGACGACTACGACAACGGCCGCGTCGCCGCCGACGCCGAGCGGGTGGCGCTCAACTTCGTCCCCGGCAGCGAGAACAGCCTGGCGGAGGATTTCGTCCGCGCCTGGTGGAACTACCAGCAGCAGCGCATCGAGCTCGAACCGCTGCGCGTCGAGGGCGGCAAGATCGTCCTCTTCGGCGACATCTTCAGCACCGGCAACGGCCTGCTGAAGGCGATCGACGGCTTCGGTCGCATCGACGTCGACAACCTCACCGGCTACGCGCTCGAGGTGGCGCGCGCCGACACCGGCCAGGGCGCCGAGGGGGTCGAGGCGCGCATCCAGATCACCGACACCGCCAAGAAGTTCGGCGACAAGCCGATCACCACGCTGCTGACACGCGTCGGCAACCAGATCTTCAACGAGACCAGCTACCTGGACAACGACAACGTCAAGCAGATGCTCGCCTCGGGCCTGGACGCCAACGCCAGCGCCAACGGTGACGGCGAGTTCCGCAGCACCCTCTACCAGCCGAAAGAGAACCGCCGCTTCCACTGGGTCAACGGCAAGCGCACGGTCGACACCAAGGTCGACACCTACGACAAGGTGGTACCGCTGGACTTCGGCTCCCTCACCGACTGGCTCGCCGCCGACGACGACTACGTCGACACCAACTTCGGCACGCCGGTCTATACGGCGCGCATCACCGGCGACTATCTGGCCAACGAGAACCGCCCGCAGGACTACTACTACGACTACACCAAGACCGGCGGCAGCTGGGTCTTCCAGCGCGAGGACAAGCGTGAGTACTGGTCGGGGCTGAACAAGCACTACGAGTCGAAGAAGCACTACCGGCGCACCATCAACGAGTACTACAACCACAGCATCGCCGCCGACAAGCCGATCGACATCAGCTTCACCGGCTGGGACGTCGGCGACCTGGATATCGCCAGCCAGGGACCGGTCTACCTGACCGACCTGGTACGCAACAATCTGGGGGATACCGAGATCAGCGGCACCACCGGCATCTTCAGGGAGGGCGACAAGGCGGTCATCGAAGCCAAGAACCTGACCCTGCGCGCGCTGGCGGCCGGCATCGGCGGCCAGGCGGCGGCCGACCGGGTCAACGTCGATCTAACCGGCAGCGTGGTCAACCTCTACTCGATGGACGACATCTTCCTGCACGAGCAGGATGGCGACCTGACCATCGGCGAGATCGTCTCCAGCAGCGGCGATGTGCACCTTTCGGCCGACCTCGGCATCCGTACCGTCGCCACGCCCTCCGGCGTGCACGTCTCCGCCAACGAGGTGATCCTGGAGTCCACCTACGGCAGCATTGGCAACAGCGCGCTCGACCCGATCGTGATCGACTCCAACGCCGCGGCGGGCTACACCGTCACCGCCGAGGCGGGCGGCGACATCAACCTGCGCGAACAGAGCGGCGATCTGCTCGCCGACAAGATCGCCTCGCGCGGCGGCGACATCAACCTGTTCGTGCCGGGCGGCGACATCATCGACGCCAACGGCGACGAGACGCCCGACATAGCGGCCCAACAGGCGCTCAGCGAGTTCTTCGCCAACGAGATCGGCCTGCTCGACGCGGCCGCGATCGAGCGGCGCAAGCAGGCCACCGTCGCCGCCTACGAATCGAGCATGGAGGCTGCCTACGAAAGCTACTGGCGCGATGAACGCAACCTCAGCGTCGATGCCCATGGCGACTACCAGTACGACGACTACGATCCCGGCGTGACCTTCGCCTACTCGGCGGACGAGGCGGCGGCACTCAAACTCGGCGGTTGGGACGAGGCGCAGATCGGCGCGCATGAGCAGCAGTTGACCGACAAGTACCGTCAGTTCGGCCAGAGCCCCTATATCGAGGGGTACAGCTACCAGGTGACCAGCGAGGAGCGCGCGGATCTGACGGAGGGCGCCGCCTGGAGCAACGGCGAGATCACCCACGCCCTGCCCCGCTCGCTGTTCCTGAAGACCGTTTCGGATACCGAGACACGCATCGAGGGTGCCAACGTCGCCGGCCGCAACGTGGCGATCGTGGCCGGCGGCGGCATCGGCAGCGACCGGCCGGATATCGTCATCATGCAGGGCACCAAGACCAGCGAGCTGAGCGACCAGCAGCGGCTGGCGCTGGCGGCCGCCGAGCGCGAGGATGTCAGCTTCGGCGCCGACCGCGTCACCATCTCGCAGAAAGAGGATCTCGACGTCGGGCTGCTGCCCGGCGGCAGGCTGACGCTCAGCGCCAACGGTCGGGTGCTGCTCGGCTCCGAGGATGACCTCAGCATCCAGTCGCTGAACGGCGATGCGGTGCGCATCAAATCGGGCGGCGGCGTCTACAACGCAGACCTCGCCGGCAGCGGCGCCACCATCACCGCCGCCAGCGCGGTGCTCGAAGCGAGCCAGGGCGGACTCGGCAGCGAAGCCTCGCCGCTGCGCCTGGCGCTCGGCGACAGCGGCCGGCTGACCGCGCGCGGACGCGAGGCGGTGGTGCTGCGCGAGTTGAGCGGCGATCTGCTGATCGACTTCATCTTCTCCACCGATCTGATCGCGCTGAGCGCGCCGGGCAGACTGCTCGACGCCAATCTCGACCTGCTCGCCAACCTGCGCGGCGAGGCGATCAGGCTCGAAGCACAGCAGATAGGCCTGGGCGCCACACCCGACGGCAGCGACTATCTGGACATCACCCACAACCCCGATACCCAGGTCGACGCCAGCGCCGCCGACGGCATCTATCTCTTCAGCCCAGAGCAGACGCTGACGCTGGGAGTGATCGATTCCACTTCGGAGCTGAAGGCGGTCGCATCGCAGCGCGGTATCGGTTTCAGGCAGGATCTGAATCTGGGCGGCGACCTGCTGCTGCAGGCGGCGGGGGATATCACGCTCGCGGCGGGCCAGAGCCTCAACGCCGCCGGCAGCAGCACGCTGATCGCCGGCGGTTCGTTGCTGCTCGGCGGCACGCTCATCAGCGGCGACTACATCGACCTGCGCGCCGGCGATCAGGCACGTCTCGGCAGCCTGCAGAGCGGCGGCAGCGGAGTCGTCAGCGCCGGGGCGGGCGGAATCAGCATCGCCGACAGTTTCAGCGCCACCGACGACCTGCGCCTCGACAGCGTTGGCGATATCGGCGGCATCGGCGACCAGATCCATCTGCAGGGCCGGAACTTCACTCTGAACAGCAGCAGCGGCATGGTGGGTTCCCCGGCGCAGTCGCTGGTGGGCGACAGCGACGGCAAGGTCAACATCGCCGCTGCCACCGGTATCTACTACGAAGAGCGCAACGGCGACCTGCTGGCCGACACCATCGCCAGCACCAGCGGTACCGTCGATCTCAGGGTTGCCACGGAAGGCGCGACCCTGCAGGTTGACCAGGTGCGTGTCGCCGAGGCGCTGCGCGTCGCCGCCGACAACATCCGCCTGCCGGATGTGCACAATCCGGGCAATGGCGACCTGCACGTCAGCATAACCGGCAACGACGGCGGAACCGCGGACAGCATGCAGCTGCAGACCAGCGGCGGCGGTGAAACCCTCTTCGACACGCTGAAGGTGGCCAACTTCACCCTCGACTTCGGCGAAGGTCTGGTGACGCTGCGCGGCATGGAGATCAAGGAGCGCGGCTTCGTCACCTCGCCCTTCCACCGCATCGTCATCGACAACGTCAACCGCACGCTCTACGAGGGGATGACGGCACAGCTGGACAGCCGCAACAAGCCTTTCGATCTGCTGCTCTACCCCGAGCGGCGGTTCGACACCAGCGCGCTGCTGATCAACTATGATCCGCACTACATCGCCAACGCCTACAGCAGCGAGAACAGCGTCACGCGGCTTCTGCCCAAACGCGTTACGCTGCCGCAGCGCAGCTCGCAGCGGCTGCAGCGTGAGCACACTCTGCTGGAACTGATGGCGCTGTGGGATAAGTTCTGGCGCCAACCGTCAGCGGCCGCAGCGCCGCTGGTGCAGATCGAGAACGGCGAGAAGTGGTATGACGAGGCAGAGCAGGCGCGGCAGACGCACGACATTCAGATCGTGCAGTAGCCGACGCGTCGCAACCTATGATCGGGTCCCCGCCTGGCGGCGGGTGACGCGGAAATCAATCAGCGATTCCACAGGGGGAGTCAATTGAAAATCGGTACCTGCCTGCTGGCCGCCGGCCTCGTACTCACCGCGCTCTGCGCCTGGGGCCAGACGCCGCCCAGCCCGGGCGCGATTCTGGAGCAACAGCGCGAGCAGCGAAGACTGCTGCGCGAGCAGCTCGACCCGGATGCGCGCCAGTCGTTGCCGGCGCGCTCTGTGGAGGAGGCCTCCCCGCCCGCGGCCGACGCCGCACCGCCCGCCTCCGGCGCCAGCTTTCTGCTCCAACGGGTGGTGCTGAACCCCTCCGCCGTCTTCAGCGAGGAGGAGCTGCGCGCCATCGCCGGCCGCTACACCGGACACCGGGTAACGATCGCAGACCTGTTCGCGCTGGTGGCCGATTTCAACCGCGCCTATCAGGCCAGGCAGGTGGTGGGCGCCAAAGCGGTGCTGCCGCCGCAGAAGATCACACAGGGCACGGTCAGCATCCGCCTGATCGAGGGCCGCGTCGGCAAAGTGCAGGTGACCGAGCTGCGCGACACCCTGCCGGAATACGTCAGCGAGCGGTTGACGCTGGAACCGGGAGAGCTGGTCTACATGGACGACCTGGAGAGCCAGCTGTTCCACTTCAACACGCTCAACGATATCCGCATCCGCGCGGTGCTCAAACCCGGCGAGCGTTTCGGCACCACCGACTACGAGATCCGCGCCGAGGAGCCGCAGCGCCACAACTACAACCTGTTCGCCGACAACGGCGGCACCCGCGATGTCGGCGAGTATCGCATCGGCTTCAACTACAGCGATAGAAGTCTCAGCGGCCGGCGCGACCTGCTGTCGCTCGGCGCGCACATGGGCGAGGGCTCGCGCGGCCTCTACATCTCGTACAACTTCCCCCTTGGCGTCAAGGGCACACGGCTGGGTTTCAGCGCCGACTACTCGCAGATCGAGATCATCGACGGCGCGCTGGCGCCGCTCGACGTCACCGGCAGCTCATGGAACCTGGGCGCCTTCGTCACCCACCCGCTGCACGTCGGGCGTGACTACCTGATGAACGGGTTCATCGGCATCAACGCCAAATCCTCCTCCACCGAGTTCGACGGCGTGGAGCTGTTCGACAGCGACGTGCGTACGCTATCGCTCGGCGTCGACGCCTCCGCCTACCGCGCCGGCAGCTCCTGGTACACGCGCCACTATCTCACCTACGGCCCCAACGGACTGGACAACGACGTCAACTTCGTCAAGTACAACGGCGAGGGAAGCTGGATGCGGGTGCTCGACAACCGCTGGGTGCTGACGCTGCGCGGCAAGCTACAGCTCGCCGACCGCCAGCTGCTCCCCTCCTCCGAGCAGTTCCAGATCGGCGGCATGGCGACGGTCCGTGGCTACCCGGAGGGACTCCTGATCGGCGACAAGGGGTATATGATCAGCACCGAGCTGAGCATTCCCTGGCCAGGCGACCCGAAATCGGCGAACCCTCTGGAGAGCCGCGCACGGGCACTGCTGTTCCTCGACCACGGCGCCGCCTTCCCGTTCAAGGGCAACAACGAAGGCAAGCACCGCGACGACTACCTGACCAGTGCCGGCGTCGGTGTGCAGTTCAACCTCGGTCCGAAGCTGCGCGGACGGCTGCTCTTCTCGCAGCCGCTCTTCACCCGCGAGGATAACGAGGACGATCTGCGCGTCCACTTCTACCTGGAGTCGACCCCGATATAGCGAGCACCCGCCGGCTGTTAGGCGCCGGCCAGCAGCCCGTGGCGGACGAAGTCGGCCAGCAGCGCACGCACGCTCCGCTCCAACCGGTCGACCTCCCCGCCCCCGCGCCCCTTTTTCGACCTTAGCTGCGCGGGCGGTTCCAGCGTGCCGTTCCGCAGTGCTGCGGCAAGCGAGCGGCAGAGCGCGGCGACGTCGCGCTCGCCATCGAGCCGCTGCAACAGCGCCAGCGCCAGAGTGTCGAGATCGAGCGCGCCATGCAGCGCGGTCGCCAATGTGGTCGATCCCACTTCGAGTTGGGCGCGGGTCAGCACCGAGACTCGCGGTCGCTCCAGTGACGGACGGGGGAAGCTGCGCGCCCGCGGAGAGGCCTCCAGCGCACGGTGGGCGAAGAGGCTGAAGAGCTCCATCAGGCAAGCCTGATACCCCTCGGCGTGGCGGCCCGCGCCGACCTGCTCGAGACGCCGTTGGGCGGCCGGCAGCAGCTCGGGCAGGGTACGCAGGTCCGGCTGGCTGGCGATCATCTCCAGCAGCATCGCCTTGCTCAGCGGGTGGCTCACCTCGACCGGCGCGCCGTCGGCCTGGCGGAAGATGGCGCGTCGGTTCTCGCGCCAGTCGATCTTGGCGGGCGGCAGCAACAGCGAGGTGAAAGCGAGATCGGCGAAGTTGTCCAGCGAGAGGTCGGTGGAGTAAGAGGCGTCGTTGCGGCACAGCAGACTGCGGCGCATGCCGCGATTGGAGACGAAGTCGAGCCACTGCTCGACCTCCAGGTCGGTCGCCAGCTGCCCCAACGCCCGCTCGCAGGCGTCGCCGTAGGTTGCCGGAAACATGGTCGCCAGCTCGCTGTCGCAGAGGTAGGCAAGGCCGTTGCGTTCGGCTTCGGCAAGGAAGTCGCTGAACATGAATGCGGTGTTCTCTTCGCCGAGATGTTCATAGAGCAGATAGCTTGGATGTGCCTTGCGCAGTATCGCGATCTCTGCGCGCAGGCTGCGCGCGCTCAACGCCTCGAGTCCGCCGAGCGACGCCTCCAGACGGTCGAGCGCCGCATAGGCCTGCGTAAGCTGCTGCTCGCTGCCGCTGGCGTCGCGGCAGGCGTAGCACAGGAAGTCTCGCAGCACGGAGCGAGTGCGCCACCCCGGCAGCGTGTTGTAGCTGAGGTAGAGCAGGCCGGCCGGCGCCAGCAGCCGAGGGGCGAGCTCCAGCAGGTGGGCCCGCACCGGCTGCGGCACCCAGGAGTAGACGCCGTGGACGACGATGTAGTCGAAGCGTCCGAGGCGTTCGTCGAGCTCGAGGATATCGCCCTGACGCAGCTCGATATTGTCGAGGCGGAGCCGCTCCAGCAGCGCCCTTCCGGCGTCGATCTGCGCAGCGGAGAGGTCCACCCCGAGGAACCGTGACTGTGGGTGGTGCCAGGCCAGCGGAATGATGTTGCCACCCGTGGCGCAACCCAGCTCGAGCACCCGGCAGCGCTGCGGGTCGGCGCTGGCGATTTCGAACAGGCGGCCCAGCGACGCCAGGTGCCGGGGATGGCTCTCGGGAATGGGTATGCTTTCGTAGTGCATCGGCTCAGTTCAGCCCCTGATTGCGAGTGATCGGCACGGTTACGAACGGTTCTGGCCGGTGGCGGGTGCTCGCGGCAGCTGGCGGCGGTATCATCCCGCGCTCTGCCCACCGCTCGCGGCCGCTGCCGAGAGTTGCGCCAGCGAGACGGTCGGCGTCAGCAGCTCCGGATCCACCGGCAGATGAAGCAGCGCCGGCAGGCCGGAAGCCTGCGCCCGCCGGAAAGCCGCGGGAAAATCGCCGCTCCGCTCCACCCACTCGCCATATCCGCCGTACGCCCGCGCCAGCGCGACGAAATCGGGATTCTGCAGATCGCTGGCGATCACCCGGCCGGGGTAGCGTCGCTCCTGGTGCATGCGGATGGTGCCGTACATGCCGTTGTCGATCAGCAGCACGATCAGCGGCAGGCGATACTGTACCGCGGTGGCGAACTCCTGGCCGGTCATCTGGAAGCAGCCATCGCCGGCGAAACAGAGGACTGGACACCCGGGCTGCGCGAGCGCGGCGGCTATTGCCGCCGGCAAGCCGTAGCCCATGCTGCCGGAGACCGGCGCCAGCTGGGTGCCGAACGCGCGGAAGCGGTGAAAGCGGTGCAGCCAGGCACTGTAGTTGCCGGCGCCATTGGTGAGGATCGCGTCGCCCGGCAGCTGCCGCTCCAGCCAGTCGAACACCGCTTCCAGCCGTATACCGCCATCGGCGGCAGCCGCCGGCTGCGACCACTGCAGATAGTCGGCATGCGCCTGCCGGGTATGCTCGCTCCAGGGAGCGCGCTCCGGCGCCGCCCTGCCGTTTACGCCCTGCAGAAAAGCGCCCGGGGTTGCGTTGATCGCCAGAATGGGCTGATAGACCCGCCCCAGTTCTGCCGGATCGGGGTGGACGTGCACCAGCTTCTCGTCCGCGGTGGGGATCTCCAACAGGTCGTACCCCTGCGAGGGCACCTCGGCCAGCCGTCCACCGACGAGCAGTAGCAGGTCGCTCTCCCTGATGCGCGTCGCCAGGCGTGGGTTGACGCCGAACCCGAGGTCCCCCGCGTAGTTGGGATGCAGATGGTCGAACAGCATCTGGCGGCGAAACGAGCAGGCCACCGGCAGATCCCAATCGTGCGCAAAGCGCTGCGCCGCCGCGACCGCCATCTGGTCCCAACGGGAGCCGCCCAGCAGCAGCAGCGGCGCGCGGGCCGCGCACAACGTTTCGACCAGCCTGTCGATGTGCTCCACCGACGGCGCCGGTTCGGCCACCTCCACCCGGCGGAAAGCCTGCTCCGCCAGCGGCTCGGCCAGCAGATCCTCGGGCAGCCCCAGCACCACCGGTCCGGGACGTCCGCTCATGGCGACATGAAAGGCCCGCGACAGCAGCTCCGGCACGCGTCCGGCAGCGTCGATTTCGACGCTCCATTTGGCGATACCGGAGAAGAAGCGGACGATGTCCAGCTCCTGGAAGGCACCGCGACCGCGCATCCCGCGCCCGATCTGACCCACCAGCAGAATCATCGGCGTCGCGTCGTGCTCGGCGATATGCAGGCCGGCGCTGGCGTTGGTGGCACCCGGTCCGCGGGTCACCGCCGCGATGCCGGGCCGCCCGCTGAGCTTGCCGCTGGCCTCGGC
>JAGRGU010000098.1:211-27747 GCA_020445335.1 Gammaproteobacteria bacterium | reverse complement strand
TAAAAACCTTGGGCTCGCTCTCGGCGCGCTCCGCTTCGATCTCGACTTCGCAGCTGCTGACCCGATGCCGGCCCTTGCGCAGGATATGCATCACGTCGAACTGGGTACAGCCTCCCAGGCCGAGCAGCAGCATCTCCATCGGTCTGACTCCGAGATTCCTGCCGCCATGTTCCGGCGGCCCATCCATCACCACCGCATGCCCGCTACCCGACTCCCCAACCATCAGGCTCTGCTCCACCCATTTAACCCGTGCCTTCATCACATACTCACTATTTTTGGAATAACGCGAGACTATCACAGTTCGACATTCGTCAGGTCCTTGCCTAGAATCGAATTTGTCAGATGGATTCAGAGCAATCAGCCATGAGTATTGTCAAGCCGCCAGAGCAGGAGCCAGCGTTTCTCCAGCCCTTTCTATCGTTCTGCCACCGGCGGCGTTACCCGGCCAAGACCGACATCGTCCACCCCGGCGACGATGCCGATACGCTTTTCTATCTGATCGACGGTTCGGTCGCCATCATCATCGAGGATGACGAGGGGAAGGAGATCATCCTCACCTACCTGAACAAGGGTGAGTTTATCGGTGAAATGGGGCTCTTCACGCCGCAGAAACCGAGCCGCAGCGTATTGGTTAGAACCCGATCCTCATGCATGCTGGCGGAGATCAGCTATTCGCGGCTGGAACAGCTGTTCGAAACCGATCTGAAGCCCCACGTCAGGGCACTGCTCTACGCCATGGGCGCGCAGCTGACCCAGCGACTGCTGCACACCAGTCGAAAGGTGGGGCACCTGGCCTTTCTCGACGTTACCGGCCGCATCGCCGGCACGCTTCTGGAATTGTGCAAACAGCCGGATGCGATGACCCATCCCGACGGCATGCAGATCCGCATCACCCGCCAGGAGATCGGGCGCATCGTCGGTTGTTCACGGGAGATGGCGGGACGGGTACTGAAGAACCTCGAAGAGCAGGGGCTGATCGACGTCAAAGGCAAGACGATCGTCGTCTACGGCACGCGCTGACCTCTACTGCCCCGCTACTTGCGCGCCTTTTCGGTCAATCGCAGATCGTCACTGTTACCGAACTGACCATCGGCACCGGCTGAGAGGATCGAAAACTCGCTGCCTTCCGGCTGATAACCGAGGGGCCTTCCCCATGCGTCATTCATCTCCGCCGGCTTGATCGCCAAATCCTGTTGCATGCGCTGCATGGTGACCTGCTCCGGATCGAAACCGGCGCCATACTTGATCATCCAGATTCGCACCGAGCGAGCGAGACCCTTCATGCGCCGCAGCGTTCGCTCAGCCTCGCTCGCGGCCGTTTCGACCTGCTGTTGCGTCACGGGAGCCGCCCGTTTTTCGACCGCAGGTGCCTCGTCCTGCCCTGAGAGGAGCAGCCAGGCACCCCCCGCCAGCAGTGCCAGCAACATCACTCCTCCTGCAATGATGGCCAGAGGCCGTTTCGCCCCCGAAGCGGGAGACTCCTGTTGCGGTATCTGCTCACGCGCGGGCGGTTCCGCCACCTCGCTCTGCGCCCCATACTCTGCCGAGTAATCCACGACCCCGTCCGGGACCCCGGTCTGCGTCGCAGTCGGCTCTGCGACAGAGATCTCAACCTCAGTCGGGTCGGCCGTATACACCGCCTGATTCAACCGCTCGAACGCGTGCGTGCGCTGCACTTGCTTCGACTCGGCCTCGACCGGTGTCGACACATCACCGGACTCTATCGCTTCCAGCTCCAATTCCAACAGATCTGGCTGTTCATCGCCCGCCACCGGCGATTCCGTTAAATCCGCATCGGAACTCTCCAGCGGCGTGATATCGCACTGCGCGCCGCAGGCGATAATCTTGTTCATCAGATGGAGCGCGCGCTCCTTGTCCAGGTCGCGCTGTATTCTTGAGGGGGCGCCGCGCAACAGATTACGCGCCCGCTGCGGCGGAATACGCAACAGCCGCGCCAGCGTCTCGGCCACTTCGTCGGCGCGATACCCCTCCAATGGGCGTCCGCTCAGATCAAGGTAGTAACGCTTCCCGCTCATGACGCATCGATCTCTACTTTCAGTACCACACCCTCCGCGTCTACCACGCGGATTCGCGTTCCTGCGTCGCAGTCATCGCCCTCCACTTTCCAGGTACTGTCATCGACCTTGATCTTGCCACCGCCATTGACGATAGGGTTCTCCAGCGTGAAGACCCGCCCGATGTACTGCTCGCCACGGCGGTTGAGTCTGGGCTGATCGGTCTGCGTCGGGTGCCGATTGAGCACCAGCCGCCAGAGCACGACGCTGAGCACACTGGTCAACGCGAACAGCAGAAGTTGCAGCTCCCAGCCGAGATCGGGCAGCAAAAACAGCACCAGCGCAACCACCGCGGCGCCGACGCCCATCCAGATGAAAAAGACGCCAGGAGAGAAGGTCTCCAGGATCACCAATACCACTGCCAGTACCAGCCAGTGCCAGTAGAGCGCCTGATCGAGCCACTCCATCAGGTCCCCTCCCCGCCCTTCTCCTTGAGCGCGCTCTTGGCGACCTCGGCGATCCCCGTGAGTGACCCGATCAGACTGGACGCCTCCAGCGGCATCATGATCACCTTCTGGTTCTCAGCCGAGGCGATATCCTTCAGCGCTTCGGTATAGCGTTGCGCGATGAAGTAGTTGATCGCGTTGACATCGCCCTTGGCAATCGCCTGCGATACCATCATGGTCGCCTTGGCCTCGGCCTCAGCGAGACGTTCGCGTGCCTCGGCCTCGCGGAAGGCCGCCTCCTTCTCCCCCTCCGCCATCAGAATCGCCGCCTGCTTGTTACCCTCCGCTTTCAGGATCTCCGACTGCCGCTGCCCCTCGGAGACCAGAATTGCCGCGCGCTTGTCGCGCTCGGCCTTCATCTGGCGCGCCATCGCGTCGACCAGATCCTTTGGCGGGGTGATATCCTTGATCTCGATGCGGGTCACCTTGATCCCCCAGGGGGTGGTGGCATCGTCTACGACACTCAGCAGTTGCGCATTGATGGTGTCTCGCTGCGACAGCAGCTCATCGAGATCCATCGATCCCATCACAGTACGGATGTTGGTAGTGGTGAGATTCATGATTGCGCGATGCAGATCGTTCACCTCGTAGGCCGCCTTGGCGGCATCCAGTACCTGGAAGAAGACCACGCCGTCGACGGTCACCATCGCGTTGTCGCGGGAGATCACGTCCTGGCTGTCGACGTCCATGACCTGCTCCATCATGTTGAGCTTGGCGCCGATGGTATCGATCACCGGTACGATCAGGTTCAGACCGGGGCGCAAGGTCTTGGTGTAGCGTCCGAACCGTTCCACCGTGTGCTCCTCCCCCTGCGGCACCCTCTTGGCACCCAGTACCACCAGCACCACCGCCAGGACTACCAGAATCAGTGAAAACTCACCCATGCCACTCTCCCTGACCCTCAGGTCAATGTTAAAAACTCGTCAACCCGCTCCACGCTTGCGGATCGCTACCCGGATAGCGACAGTTTCGTCGGATCCTGCAACGGCGCAGGCTGACGAAGGTCACGTTTCCGATCCGGCGTCGCGGCCGCCCAGAAATCAGTATAGCGCCGCAGCGACCCCTGTTCGCGCATTGACCAGAGTTTGCAAGAGTTGTTCACATTCGACTTCGCGGTAGACTAGCCCATTCTCCCGGGCCAACCCTTTGACCATGATGACCAAACCGCCCAAGTCGCTGCTGAGAAAGGTCGGCCGCGCGATCGCCGACTTCGACATGATCCGCGCGGGAGACCGCATTCTGCTGGGGGTCTCCGGCGGCAAGGATTCGCTCTGCCTGCTGCAGGTACTGCGTCATCTGCAGAGCTACGCGCCGGTAAGATTCGAACTTGGCGTCATCACCGTGGACCCGGAGGTGGAGGGGTTCGAACCGGCCAGATTGAAGCCTTTCTACGACAGTATCGGCCTCCCCTACCACTATCGGCGGCAGCCGATCATGGAGCAGGCCAAAGCGCAGATGGACGGTGACTCCTTCTGTTCCTACTGCTCACGCATGAAACGCGGCATCATGTACTCGACCTGCCGCCAGGAGGGCTATAACGTTCTGGCGCTGGCGCAGCATCTCGACGATCTGGCGGAAAGCCTGCTGATGTCCATGTTTCACGGCGGTCAGTTGCGCACCATGAAGGCGCACTATCTGAACGACGCCGGCGATATCCGCATCATTCGGCCGCTGGTCTACTGCCGGGAGACGCAGACCGGCGCCTTCTCGCGCGAGGCATCGCTGCCGATCGTGCCCGACAGCTGTCCGGCCTGCTTCAGCATGCCAACCCAGCGCGACCACATGAAGCAGCTGCTGGCGCGTGAGGAGCGCAGCAACCGCCATCTGTTCGCCAATCTGCTGCACGCAATGCGCCCGCTGATGGACGAGGCACCCACCACCGAAGATGCCGGCAACGACTTGCAGTTCGAGCCGCCGGCTTAGCCGCTCAACCGTTCGAAGATGCGGAACCCCGCCAGGTAGGTTCCGGCAGCCGAACCGAGGGTGCTGAAGAGAAAGACCAGCAGCGTGCGCGACACTCGATTGCGCCACCAACCAGCGAGAGTGGTGGTGTCGTGGCGCAGCTCGCCGAAGTCGCCGACCCTCGGTTTACGCAGGTAGATCTCCACCGCCGCAGTCACCATGCCAGCGCCGATGGTGGGGTTGAGCGAGGTGATGGGCGCCGCCAGAAATGCGGTCACCACCGTTAGCGGGTGCGCGGTCGCGATCAGCGCGCCCAGCGCCGACAGTGAACCGTTGATCAGCACCCAGTCCCATATTAGCTGCCAACCCAGATCGCTGCTGCGGCTGAAACCTAGCGCGAAGCCGAACAGCACCAGCGCTACGATCACCCATGGGATCAGCTTCGGCCAACGGCTGGGGCGCGGCAGATGGTCGAGCTCCTCGACCGTTCGCTGCGGATCGATCCCGTTGCCGCGCAGATAGCCGGCGATGCCGTTGAGGTGTCCGGCGCCGACCACCGCCAGCACCTTTTCGTGTTCGTGCGCGGCCACCTCCTGACGCAGCCGCGCCGCCATGTATCGGTCGCGCTCGTCGATCAGCGGCAGGTAGAGATCCTGGCGATTTTCGGCAAATTCGGCGAATGTGGTCTCCAGCATGTCACCCTGCTTGAGACTCTCGATCTCCTCTTCGCTCACCTCCTCCTTGGAGATGACGCTCGCCAGCAGTCCAGCGAAAATACCGAACCGCTTCCACCAGGTGATATTGTGAAGCACCCGCTTCAGCGTCACGCCGATCTCGCGGTCGATCAGCAGCGCCGGAATATGATGCTCCTGCGCATGGCGCACCGCAGCCCGCTGCTCAGCCCCCGGTTCGATGCCGAACTGCTCGGCGATGCGCTGCTGGTAGGCACCCAGCGCCAGATTGGCGGCGACCATGCTCGCCTTGCCCTCTTTCAGCACACGAAACAGATCCATACGCGACAGCGCATCCGGGTCGATCAGCGCCTGGTAGCGGCTGGGGCAGAGCTCGACCGCCACGGCGTCGAATTCGCCGCTCTGCAACAGCCGCTCCACCTGCTCGGCGCTGGCGCGTGAGACGTGCGCGGTGCCCAGCAGCGTGATGCGGCTATTGCCTATTGTTATCTCTGCGCTCGGCTCCTGGTGTGCATCTGAACTCATCTACTGCTCCTGTCACATCGGCAAATGGGTCGCGGCGGGGCATATTAACAGGCTTGCTGTGAGTTGTGTGACCCGGGGCTGTCGCTTAACATGTCGTCGACCGGGAACCACCAGACCAATGCAGATGAACCGCTCAGGCACCGCCCTCGTTTTTCTCCTCACCCTGTTGCTGGCAGCGGGCTGCCAATCGCTGCAGCGCAAGCAGTCCAATATCGACCTGGAAAAAGTCCTCAACAGCTACCACACCACTGTGCGCTGGGGCCAGCCACAGGAGTGCTACAGCTTCCTCAAGCCGGGTGTACTGGCCGCCGACGACATCCCCTTCGGGCTCGACAACATCCGCGTCACCGGCTACGAGGTTATCCGCCCGCCGACGCCGATCAGCGAGACGGAGGTGGAGCAGACCGCGCGCATCTCCTACGTGCTCCAGGACCGTCAGATCCAACGCACGCTGACCGATACCCAGCGCTGGGAGTACAACAAGGAGCAGCGGCTCTGGTTCCGCATCAACCCGCCGCCGCGCTACAAGTGAGGAGTTGATGACGACGCAGGGCAACCGGCACGAGTCGGGCTCGGGTTTCAGAATACTGCTCGGCGGCGCCGCTTTCGTGATCGTCGTCGCCGGTATGCGCGAGGCGCAGTCGCTGCTGGTCCCCTTCCTGCTGTCGATCTTCATCGCCATCGTCGTCGCGCCGCTGCTGGCGATTCTGCGCCGTCACCGGATCCCGACCCTGATCGCCGTGATTCTGATCGCCATGATCATCGTCGCTGTCGGTCTGCTGATCGGCGGCCTGATCGGCAATTCGGTCGACAGCTTCTCGCAGCAGCTGCCCTTCTACCAGGAGAAGCTGCGTCAGTTGATGGCCGCAATGCTGCGCTGGCTGGCGGAGTACGGCATCGATATATCCACCCATTCGGTGACCGCGCTGCTCGATCCGGCACGCGCCATGCACATGGCCGCGCAGGGTCTGACCAGTCTGACCGGGCTGCTGGCAAACACCTTTCTGATCCTGCTCACGGTCGCCTTCCTGCTGTTCGAGAGCAGCGACATGCCGGCCAAGCTGCACCGCATCCTGCAGCGGCCCGAGGAGTCCTACCGCCACTTCGAACATTTCCTCGGCACCATCAAACACTACATGCTGATCAAGACTGCCACCAGCATTCTGACCGGCGTGCTGGTCGGGCTTCTGCTGTGGCTGCTGGGGGTCGACTTTCCGCTGCTCTGGGGGCTGGTCGCCTTCTTCCTCAACTATGTGCCCAATATCGGCTCGCTGATCGCCGCCGTGCCGGCGATCCTGCTGGCGCTGGTGCAGCTCGGCATCGGCCCCGCACTCTGGACCACGTTCGGCTACCTGGTGATCAACAACCTGGTCGGCAACTATATCGAACCCAGGTTCATGGGGCGCGAACTGGGGCTCTCCGCGCTGGTGGTCTTCCTCTCGCTGGTCTTCTGGGGCTGGGTGCTCGGCACCATCGGCATGTTCCTCTCGGTGCCGCTGACGATGACGCTGAAGATCGCGCTCGACACCCGCGAGGAGAGCCGCTGGATTGCGGTTCTGCTCGGTTCGGGTCCCGACCAGACACGGTCCAGGCAGAGCTGAGGCACACCCCGGCACGTTGTTCACGAGGGTTTGAAGGGTTAGACTGGCGCCCTTTTTCGTATCGGAGTCGACACTCGAGACCATGCCGTTACACTTCAGCCAACTGCCGGGACGCCGTGAACGGCACCTGCTGCGCAAACAGAACAATCCACTCTTCCCCCCGGAGCAGCGCCATATCGGCGAAGAGGCACTGCTGGAGGCACAGCGGCTCGACCACGAAGAGCTGGAACGGTTCATCGGCGACTTTCGCCGCCTGGTCCAGCGCGCGGTGGCGCTGCAGCCCAACGTCGGCAGCGAAGTGGTGCTTGAACTCAAAGAGGAGCTGGACAGGGCCTACGAACGCAGCGCCGGACTCGCCGACGACCAGCATGAGGCCCAGCAGGCGATCCTGCGGTTGCTCGATCTGTTGATGGACGCGGTGCGCAGAGGCGCCGGAGAGGATCAGGTGGCGCTCAGCGAACTGGAACAGGAGCGCCTTGCGCGGCAGGCCCACTTCGAGCTGTTGCGCCAGCCGCTGGTGGCCGACCTGCTCGATCCCGACTCCCCGATCGGCGCCGAAGAGCTCGCGGCGACGCTGCTTTCGACCGATGAAGAGGCTTTCCACGCGGCACTGCTGCTGTTCGACCAGGATCAGCGGCTGCTGCTCCGACGCGACGCCGAGCGGCTGCTGCAGAGCGCCTGCATTGCGCCGACGGAGCCGCTCTGGCAGCGGCTGGCGGAGCTGGCTCCCTGATCCCGGGTTACAGCAACACCCGCTCGATGCCGCCGTTTTTCAGCTTGTCGATGATCTTCTGCTGCCACTGCTCGCCCAACCGCTCGCGCGCCAGCTCCTCGACCATGTAACTCACCTTCAGCCCGGTGACATCGTGATAGCGATTGAGTCCCTGCTGGCAGGCTGGACAGCTGGTCAACAGCCTGACCTCGTCGTGCTCGACACGCCGGGATCCGGTCAGCGCCTCTATACCCTGCTGCAGTTCGTGCTGCTTGCGAAAACGCAGCTGATTGGCGATATCCGGGCGTGACACTCCCAGCGTGCCGGCCTCGCCGCAGCAGCGCTCCGAGAGGCGCACATCGCCGCCCATCAGCTTGCGGGTCACCTCCAGCGGATCGTACTGCTTGATCGGCGAGTGGCAGGGATCGTGGTAGAGGTAACCGCCACTCTGCCCGCCGCGCAGCGTCACGCCCTTCTCCATCAGATGCTCGTGGATATCGAGCAGGCGACAGCCGGGGAATATCTGCTCGAATTCGTACTTCAGCAGCTGGTCCATGCAGGTACCGCAGGAGACCACCACCTTCTTGATGTCGAGATAATTGAGGGTGTTCGCCACCCGGTGAAACAGTACCCGGTTCTCTGTCGTGATCTGACGACCTTTCTGCGCCTGCCCTGCCGCCGTCTGCGGGTATCCGCAGCAGAGGTAGCCCGGCGGCAACACCAGCTGGTCCCCCAGCGAATAGACCATCGCCATGGTCGCCAGGCCAACATCGCTGAAGAGTCGCTCCGAGCCGCACCCCGGAAAATAGAATATCGCCTCGGACTCCTCGTCGAGCGCCGCAGGATCGCGCAGAATCGGCACCAGGCTGGCGTCCTCCAGCCCGAGCATCGCACGCGTGGTGCGCTTGGGCAGCTCCACGCGCAACGGATGGCGCACCATCTCCACCAGCTGCGTCTTGACCGCCACGCTGCCGGTTGTGGCAGCCGGGAGACGGTCACGCTCGCCCAGCAGGCCAAAACGCTTGAACAGCGTATGACCGAATGTCAGCCCTTTGTAGCCCCACTCGAGCAGACCCTTGCGCAACAGCCGGATGGAGCGGGGATCAGCGGTATTGAGAAACGCCAGCGCCGCCCAGGCGCCCGGGCTCTTACGCTTCTGTCCGCGCTCCGAGAGGATCTTGCGCATATGTACGGTGACGTCGCCGAAATCGATATTGACCGGGCAGGGACTAAGGCATTTGTGGCAGATGGTGCAGTGGTCTGCCAGATCGTTCAGCTCCTGGAAATGGCGCCGCGAAAGACCGCGCCGGGTCTGTTCCTCGTAGAGAAAAGCCTCCACCACAAGGCCGCTACCAAGAATCTTGTTACGTGGCGAGTAAAGCAGATTGGCGCGCGGAATATGTGTCTGGCAGACCGGTTTGCATTTGCCGCAACGCAGGCAGTGTTTGATCTCGTCGTTGAGCGCCCCCAACTCGCTCTCTTCGAGAATGATCGCCTCCTGCTGAACCAGTCGCAGCGATGGAGTATAGGCGCCCTCCAGCCCGGAACCGGGCATCAACTTGCCGGGATTGAAGCGTGACTCCGGATCGACCCTGCGCTTGTACTCGACAAAGCGTTCGAGCTTTTCCGGGTCGAGATAGCGCACCTTGGTCAGACCGATGCCGTGCTCACCGGATATCACGCCGTCCAGCGACTGCGCCAGTGCCATAATCTGATCCACCACCAGATCGGCCCGGTGCAGCATCTCGTAGTTGTGCGAATGGACCGGGATGTTGGTATGCACATTGCCATCGCCGGCGTGCATGTGCAGCGCCACGAAAAGCCTCGAGTCGCGAATATCGGCGTGGATCCGTTGCAGCTCGTCGCGCACCGGCTGCATGTCGCGACCGTTGAAGATCTCATTCAGTCGTGCCGCCACCTCCTGCCGATAGCTCTGCACCAGATCGCGTCGCAGCAGCAGATCGAGGAGCGTATCGCCGGGCGCAACTGCTCTCCCCTCGGGCTGCCGCAACAGCAGCGGATGGTCGCCGGCAGGCTCATCCAGAGCCTCACGAACCTGTTGCCAGCGCGCGATCGCCGCCGCTACCACCTCGCCGGCGGCGGCCTGCTTGGAGGCGACGATCGCATCATCCTCCGACGAGGCCTCGTAGTCGTCGCCAAGGCGCGCCTGCGCCAGATCACCCTGCAGATAGCTCTGAACCGCTCGCATGATGCTGAGCTTGTTGTCGATCGACTGCTCGATATTGATGCGCTCGATACCACGGCTGTAGTCGGCCAACCGGGCGAGCGGAATCACCACATCCTCGTTGATCTTGAAGGCGTTGGTATGCGCCGAGATGGCCGCAGTGCGCGCACGGTCGAGCCAGAATCGGCGCCGCGCCTCCGGGCTGACCGCGACAAAGCCCTCAGCGTCGCGCGCGTTGGCCAACCGCACCACACGGGAGGCGGCCTCCGCGACACGATCCTCGTCGTCGCCCACCAAATCAGCGATCAATACCATTTTCGGCCGCTCGCTGCGGGGCGCCTTGGTGGCATATCTGACCGCCTTGACATAACGTTCGTCGAGGTGTTCCAGCCCGGCCATCTGCACCCCTTCACAGGCGTCGATGAATTCCTTCACCTCGACAATGGCGGGCACTGCCAGCGCCAGATCGGTACCGAAAAACTCCATGCAGACGGTGCGCACATGCTCGGGCATGCGGTGCAGCACGAAAACCGCCGAGGTGATCAGTCCGTCGCACCCCTCCTTCTGCGCACCCGGCAGGCCGGAGAGAAACTTGTCAGTGACATCCTTGCCCAACCCCGCCTTTCGGAAGCTGCTGCCCGGCATCGTCAGGGTTTCGGGCTCCCCAATCGCCGCGCCATCTTCGGCGCGATAACGCGCTATGCGAAAACTGACCTCCGGCTGCTCGTGAATCTTTCCCAGATTATGGTTGAGGCGCTCCACCTCCAGCCAGTTGCCGTCCGCGGTAACCATGCGCCAGGAGGCGAGGTTGTCGAGCGTGGTGCCCCACAACACCGCCTTTTTGCCGCCGGCATTCATCGCGATATTGCCGCCAATGGTGGAGGCGTCCTGGGAGGTGGGATCCACAGCAAACGCGAGCCCGTGGGCGCCCGCCAGCTCGGAGACCCGCCGGGTCACCACGCCGGCTCCGGCGCGTACGGTCGGCACAGGCTCTTCAACTCCTGGCAGTTTGCGATACACCAGCTCGCCGAGGCGCTCCAGCTTCTCGGTGTTGATCACCGCGCAACGGGTATCCAGCGGCACCGCGGAACCGGTGTAACCGGTGCCTCCGCCGCGTGGGATGATCGACAGGTCAGTCTCCACGCAAGCCTTGACGATCGGCGCCACCTCCTCTTCGCTGTCGGGACTGACGACGACGAACGGCAGCTCGACGCGCCAGTCGGTGGCGTCGGTCGCGTGCGAAACCCGCGCCAAGCCACCGAAGTCGATATTGTCGCGGCGGGTGAGCGGCACAAGCGCCCTGAGTACCCGTTGCCGCAACTCTATGTTGCCATCGAAACAGGCGGCAAACTTCGCTACCGCTTCGCGCGCGTTGGCCAGCAGTTGCAGCGCCTTGTGATTGCCATCGGCGCGCGCTTCAAACTGGTCCAGGCGGTGCCGCAGGGCGCCGATCAGGGCGTCGCGGCGACTCTCGTCAGCCTGCAGATCTTCCTGCAGGTATGGGTTGCGGGCCACTACCCACATGTCACCCAGCACTTCGAACAGCATGCGCGCCGAACGGCCGGTGCGGCGGCTGCCGCGCAGCTCGGTGATCAGATCCCACATCTCGCGACCCAGATAACGGATGACGATCTCGCGGTCGGAGAAAGAGGTGTAGTTATAGGGGATCTCGCGGATGCGCTGGGGCTGCGGGCTGTTCATGGACGCTGGATCGGGGGAGGGGATTGGTGGTCGGAGGAGCGGATATTTTACCGCAATGCATCAAATCGATGCGACAGCGGGCCGCGACGGAAAGCAACGACCGAGGGATCGATTGACCTCGATCCCTCTAACAAAGGAAAGGAGTAATCATTGCCGCTCCGTAGACCGCCAGGAGGGGGAGTGGCGAACAGGAGGTCGGCCGGACCGGCGTGCGACGCCAGCGCCGCTCAGGGAAAATCCAACGGCACCTCTTCCTCGGGGAGCATGCGCAGAATCACGCAGGCCACCGCGAAATCCTCGCCCTCCTGATCGCAGCGCACAACCTCGGCTTCAGCGTACAGTGGCGGCGTGATGTTTTTGCCCGGCCGGATCTCGACATTGATCTGGGTGCCCGCCGGCAACTCCTGCCCGCTCCGCAGCATCAGCCCGCTGCTGCTCAGATCCTTGGCGACGCAGCTCACGACCTGAGCATCGCCCGCCACCCTGAAGCGAGTGGCACAATCAATACACATGCGCGGGAAATCACGTTTTTCCGCATAATCGAGCATGTTCGATATCTCCATGATCCTGGTTAAGATGCCACCCCTCCCTGAATGGGCGAAAGGCATTCCGAACAGATTTCGGCCAACTCCAGCCATTCTTGATAGCCGTCAATCGCGCCAGGTTGCCAAAATCGCAAGCGCCTCACGATTGATCTGCGCCGCGCGCTCCGGAGAATCCGCCTCGGTGTAACAGCGCAACTCCGGCGCATTGCCCGAGGGGCGCAGATGAATCACCTCGTCACCGGCAAAAGTGGCCCGCACACCGTCAGTGGTATCGATCGACCGGACCTGGCCACAGACGCCGACGAACTGTGCCTCGAACGCGGCGATATCGCGCGCCGCATCGCCACTGACCAGCGCCTTGATCCGGGTGCTGCTAAGCGCGGCTGGAAAGTTCCTGATCCGATCGCTGCAGGTGTGGCGTTGAGGCAGCGTGTCGACCAACGCGCTCAACGGGCGCCCTGCCCTCCGCGCCAGCATCAGCACCGCCAGTATCACGATGACTGCATCGCGCGTCGGCAAGGGCGCCAGTTCGGCGGACTCGAGCCTGATAGGGTCGGCGAGCAGGAAACCGCCGTTGGCTTCGTAACCGGCGACGCTGCGTTCGCCGCGACCGAGCGCAGCCTGCATCGCCTCGATCACGTACGGAGAGCCGATCCTGGTGCGCTCGACACGCTCGAACCAGCCGCACCTCTCGACCAGTGTATTGCTGCTGACCGGCGTCACCAGCGTGCGAATACCGAGATAGTGCGCGCAAAGCACACCGACCAGATCCCCGCGTAGCCAGTTGCCCTGCTCATCGCCGATCAACGGCCGGTCGCCGTCGCCATCGCTGGAGACCAGGGCATCCAGCCGCTGCTCGCCCGACCAGCGCTGCGCAAGTGCTACATCCTCATCCCGCACCGCCTCGGTGTCGACCGGTACGAAAACCTCGGAGCGTCCCAACCGTACCAGTTCACAACCGAGCGCCTGCAGTATCTCGGCCAATACCAGGCGCGAAACCGCCGAGTGCTCATAAAGTCCGACCCGCATCCCGCGCAGCGCCTCCTGCGGCACGCAATCCAGGTAGCGATCGCGGTAGGCAAGATAGGCGGCGTCATCCTCCGGGGGCAGTTCCTGCGGTGTACTGAAGCGGCCGTCGGCAAGAAATCTCCGGGCCGGCAGCCTCACCGACTGGCGACGAATCTGCGCCTCGTCGTGTTTCAGGATCTCACCCTGAGGAAGATAGAATTTGATTCCGTTGCGATCATCCGGGATGTGGCTGCCCGTCACCACCAAAGAGGGGATGCCCCCTCCAATGGCGTAGTTGGCGACGGCCGGCGTCGGCAACGAACCGCAGTTCAGCGGCTCCCCACCGCGATCCGCGATCGCGGCGACCGCGGCGGCCAATATACGGGGGGTGCTCGGTCGCAGATCGCCGCCGATTGCCACCTGCATCCCGTGACGGAAGAGGTCGAGCGACTCGAGGTAGGCGAGAAACCCGCTGACGTACCCATAGCAGACCCGATCGGTCATCGCGCTGACCAGGCCGCGCGCGCCGCTGGTGCCGAAACCGACCCCGCTCTCGGACATCAAATCGCCGACCGTTATCGCTTCAACCGTTTCATTCATCGTGCAGCAGTACCTTCGCTTCGTTCTCGTTCAGAAATCGCCACGGCAGGGGAAAAAGCCCTGGTACCCGTTGCCGGTAGCGGCGATAGCGCTCACCGTGATAGGCGATAAGTTTACCCTCCTCCAGTCTCGAACCGATGATGAAATAGGCGCTCGCCGCCAGTGAAGAGAGCAGAAAGGCGATGTTCATGTCGCGCGTCCAGATCAGCACCAGACCGAGCAGATACCAGGGGTGCCTGACGAAACGGTGCAGCGGCGAGAGATGGAATCGCTCCTGGTCCTCCACCGTCCCGATCCGCTCGCGCCACTGCTTCAGTCCGGAGAATGCACCGCTGTCATAGTACCTGGTGGTCCAGAGGAACAAGCCGATGGCGACCAGCGCCAGCGCGTTGGCGAACCAGGCCGCAGCGCCCTGCCAGCGCCACAGCCAGGGACCGTCCATCGTGTAGGCGATATAGAGTGGCGGCAACAGCAACAGCAGCGACTGAAGATTGAACAGCAGCCGATAAGCCGGCATCACGCTGGGCCAGTGCGCGGCAACCCAGCGCTTGCAGCTCAGCGACGCCAGCGCGGAATGAATCAGAAAATAGAGAAGCCAGGCGCCTGCGAGCAGCAGTGCCTGGCTTCCGGTCGCGGTCGTTGCAGACAAACAGGATCAGGCCTGGAACTTGCCACTGCCCAGGCGCTGGGCGTCCATCATCTCCAGTTCGCGTGAACCCGACACCACGACGCGATAATCCGGCACGAAATCCAGATCCGGATCCAGTCTTTTGTAGGGTGCCGAGTTGAGGATTACGCGCATCGCATTCAGACGCGCCAGATGCTTGTCGTTGGAACGGATGATGGTCCAGGGCGCATGAGTGGTGTGCGTGAGCTTCAGCATCTCGTGCTTGACGTTGGTGAAATCGTCCCAGCGCTCCTGCGCCTGTACGTCGACCTCGCTTAATTTCCACTGGCGCAGCGGATCGGTCTTGCGCCGTCCGAACCGACGCTCTTGCTCCTCTTTGGTGACGCTGAAATAGAGCTTGATCAGAATCGTGCCCTGGCGCACCAGATCCTTCTCGAAGCCGCCGACGCCGCGCATGAAGTTCTTGTACTCCTCGTCGGTGCAGAAACCGAACACCGGTTCCACCATCGCACGGTTGTACCAACTACGGTCGAACAGCACGATTTCGCCGCCGCGCGGGAACTGGCGCACGTACTTCTGGAAGAACCACTGGCTCTTCTCATGCTCGGTGGGTTTGCCCAGTGCTACCACCCGGTAGTGCTTTTCGTTCATGTAACGGGTGACGCGGCGAATGGTACCGCCCTTGCCCGCGGCATCCCGTCCCTCGAACAGGATGATCATGCGTGTGCGGCTCTCCTCCAGATACTGCTGCAGACGAATCAGCTCGGCCTGGTAGGGTTTCAGCTCCTCCTCGCGGCGGAAACGTCGCATCGCCTTGCGCTGGTTTTTCTTGTCGTTGTTCAGCCGTGATCGCATTTTTCTGTTCTCTTCGATCAACTTCTCGACGTCGCCGCTTGCGGGGCTTACCGCGTTAACTTCAGGGCTGATGGTCACATCCACCTCCTCGGCATCTCTCTCCACAGTCATATCTGTCATCTCGTCAGGTCTCAGGCTCACCCGGCCGCAAACTCCGGGAATCATTACTGTCCCACAGCGTCCAAATATACAGCCTGCCGCTATCCAAGGTCAGCCGCGGCGTAATACTAAAGAGAGGAAAGTTGCGCCATATCAACCGCTCTCCCGTAACCGCCTCCCGCCTCAGTATTGATAGGCGGACTCCACCGTGGCGCGCGTGAGCACTCCGTAGATGCGTTGAAACCCGGGAGCGATGGTACGCTCGACATAGAGCGCGTTCACCTGCGCCTGATCGAGCCGTTCCAGCGCCTGCTGCAGATTGGCCTGCAGGTCGATACCGACCACTTCGTCACGCTCACCCGGAATTTCCAGCAGATCCACCGCCTGATCCCCTTCGCCTTCATCCTGCAGATAGCGCACCAGTGCCACTGCCCGCATCAATGCCAACGGCTTGGCGCCCTCGTAGATCAGCAGCCATTCGGGTTTCTCATGCAACAGCCCGTCGATCCCCTCAGGCGCCAGCAGCCGCTCTGCGCGGACGAAACTCCGCTGCATGACGCTGGCCACACCTATCCGCCGTAACGCCTGAGTCAGCGGATCCACCCGGTAATCCATCCCCGCAGCCTTGAGCATGGTGATGAACAGCGACTCCTTGCCGAACACCTCGCTGGCGGTCAGGCCGGCAATCACCACTGCCAGCATGCCCGGCATGATGATCTGGGGCGAATAGGTGAGTTCGAACACCGCCACCAGCGCCGCCAGCGGCGCCTGCAGGCTGGCACCCATCATCGCCCCCATTCCGAGCAACGCATAGAAGCCGACGTCGAAGTACATTGCCGGCATCAACAAGTTCGCCGACTGCGCGAACAGACTGCCCAGCACCGCGCCCATGAAGAGTGCCGGTCCGATCATCCCTCCGGGGATTCCCATGCCGACCGAAGCGGTGGTCGCCAGCAGTTTGAACAGCAGCAGGAGCGCCAGCACCGACCAACCGATACCGCCGAGCAGCGCAGCGTTGACAGAGTCGTATCCTATTCCCATCACCTGCGGTTCGACCATCGCCAGCACGCCGACCAAAAACCCGGCCAGCGTGGTCCGCCACCAGAACGGCCAGCCGCGCACCTTGGAGGAGAGAAGCTGCAGCAGATGGATGAACAGCGCCGAGAGCGCACCCGCCAATACACCCAGCAACATCACCAGCGGGATTTCCGCGAGCGGGCCGGGGTGCATTGCCGGAACGCTGAAGGCGGGCTGATTGCCGAATACCGTCACCGAGAGCATATTGGCCGCCACCGCCGCCAGCATCACCGGGATGAAACTGGCCAGCGTGTACTCCATCATCACCACTTCGAGCGCGAATATGACGCCCGCCAACGGCGTATTGAACGACGCCGCAATTCCCGCCGCGGCGCCGCAGCCGACCAGCGTGCGAATGGAGTTGTTGGGCAGCCCCAGCTGCTGCCCCAACAGGCTGCCCGAAGCGGCTCCGAGATAGACATGCGGCCCCTCCCTGCCCACAGAATGGCCGCTGACGAGCGCCAGCGCGGCGCCGGCGAACTGCAGGAAGAATCCGCGCAGGGTGAGGTAGCCTTGATGATAGGAGATCCGCTCCAAAACCCGTGCCACCCCGAGCAGATGCAGCCCTCCAGAAAATCGGTGGAAAAGCCAGCCGATCGCCGCGCCGCCCAGCAACGGAAGTACCAGCCTCAGCCAGACGGGGAGTGATTCGTAGGCCTCGGGTTCTCCACCGGCGAGAAAAGCCGCCTGGGCGCCCTCGACCGCCCAACGAAACAGAACGATCACGGCTCCGGCAGCGATTCCCGTCGCCAACCCCATCAGCGACATCTGCGGAAGAGCATTGGGATGCGCCAGCCGCAGCCGCTGCCGGTCCAGCAGGTTGCCGAGCCTGAGCCCCAGTTTCCAGCGCAAGAACCCCCTCCAGATCACCCTTGTTGTCCATCCCGCAACAGCGCTATTCTGCGAGTTTAACCCAACTGATCCAGCGCGGAAAAACCGATGAAAATAGATGACCAAAGCGCCTACCGGGAGGCAACGGAACTGGAGATCATGACGCAGTATCTGCCATTGGAGGGCGCCCGGATCCTGGAGTTGGGGTGCGGCACCGCGCGCACCACCAGAACCATCGCTGAACGCTTTCGGCCGGCGCGCATCATCGCCACCGAAGTGGACCTTGCGCAGCACCGGAAGAATCTGCAGATCGAGGATCTCGACCGCGTGGAGTTCGTCTACGGCGGCGCCGAGCGCATCGAGCTGGAGGATGGCAGCATCGATCTGGTGATCATGCTCAAATCGCTGCACCATGTTCCGCTCGAACTGATGACGCAGGCGCTGAGCGAGATTGGCCGGGTGCTAAAACCCGGCGGTCTCGCCTACATCTCGGAACCCGTCTACCGGGGTGAGTTCAACGAGATCATGCGGCTGTTCCACGATGAGAAGGTGGTACGCCAGGCGGCCTTCGACGCAATCAGCCAAGCGGTCGAGAGCGGCCGGCTGTCACTGGTCGAGCAGATATTCTTCGACGCCCCTGGTCATTTTGACGACTTCGCACAGTTTGAGGCGCGCATGCTCCGTGTCACCCACACCGAGCATCGCATCGACGAGGCGTTGCTGCAGCGGATCCGCAGCGCGTTCGAGCGCCATATGACTGCAACCGGGGCGAGCTTCCTGAAACCATCGCGGGTGGACCTGCTGCGACGGCCACCGGCCGCTTGACGCCCACAGTTTTTGCGGCACTGCATCAAAAATTACTATTTGCCCACAGGCATGGCCGGTGCTATCATTCTAAATAGTAATAATTCTTATTCAGGTGTTCGGGCATGAGCGAACTCCCCACCATCACTCTCGATCGGTTGCAGGTCGGAAAGGACGCCCTGATCGCCGAGATCCGCGGCGACCGCAAGCTGACGCGCCAGCTCCTGGGACTTGGGATCCGTGTCGGCTCCAGAATCCGCATCATGCAGCAGCGTGGCAAGGGCGTGGTGGTGGCCTGCGACGGCAACCGGGTGGCGCTCGGCGCCACCATCGCCCACCGACTCTACACCCGCCCTGCAGGCGAAGCCGGCAGCACTCAGTAGTCCCCGTCAACAGCATCGCACCACCTGGAGCCCGACTTGCCCACGATCGCCCTGGGGGGCAACCCCAACTGCGGAAAATCCGCACTGTTCAACGCCTTCACCGGTATACGTCAGAAGACCGGAAACTGGCCTGGCGTGACCGTGGATCGTAAGGAGGGCACGCTGCAGCTGAACGGAACCGAGGTCCGCGTCATAGACCTGCCAGGCATCTACTCGCTCGACGCATCTTCGCTGGACGAGAAGATCACCCGCGACTATCTGCTGTCGCGCGACGCAGACCTGATCGTCAATGTCATCGACGCCTCCAACCTGGAGCGTAATCTCTACTTCAGCGTGCAGCTGCGTGAAATGGGCATCCCGATGGTGGTCGCGCTGAACATGATGGATGTGGCGCGCAAGCGCGGCATCGAAGTGGAGATCGACAAACTGGCCGAGCAGCTCCGCTGCCCGGTGGTACCTGTGGTCGCGGTCACCGGAGAGGGCAAGGAACACCTGAAACAGGAGATTCAGGGGATTCTTCTGGCGCCTGCCGCAGCCCCGTTTCAGGTCACGCACGAAGATAACGTCGAGCAGGCGATAGCCGACCTCAGCCACCAGCTCCAAGGCATTTCGGAGCGGGCCAATCTACGTTGGCTGGCGTTGAAACTGCTCGAGGACGACGCACACGCGTTCCGGCTGGCCGGCGAAGCGATACGTCCGCAGGTCGAAACCTGGCAAGAACTGATCCGGCAGCGCTCGGACGAAGATCCGGATATACGTATCGCCGACGCCCGCTACGGTCACGCGCACGCGCTGGCGCAGCTGGCGGTGCGCCAGCCGAACCGCAGCGACCGCACGCTCTCCGACAACATCGACCGCGTGGTGCTCAACCGGATGGCGGGGATACCCGTGTTCATGCTCATCATGTACCTGATGTTCATGTTCACGATCAACATCGGCGGCGCCTTCATCGACTTCTTCGATCTTACGGCGGGCGCCCTTTTCGTCGACGGACTCGGCCACTGGATGGAGGCGGCAAGCATGCCCTCATGGAGCCGCGTGGTACTGGCCGAGGGCATTGGCGGCGGGGTACAGGTGGTCGCGACCTTCATCCCCATCATCGCCTGCCTCTACCTCTTCCTGTCGGTGCTGGAGGATACCGGGTACATGGCGCGCGCCGCCTTCGTCATGGATCGCGCGATGCGCGCGATCGGTCTGCCGGGCAAGGCTTTCGTGCCGATGATCGTCGGCTTTGGCTGCAATGTGCCGGCGGTGATGGCGACGCGCACGCTGGAGAATCAGCGCGAGCGCAAACTGACCATCCTGATGAACCCATTCATGTCCTGCGGCGCGCGGCTGCCGGTCTACGCGCTCTTCGTCGCCGCTTTCTTCCCCAGCAACGGCCAGAATCTGGTCTTCCTGCTCTACCTGATCGGTATCCTGGTAGCGGTCCTGACCGGCATGGTGATGCGTCGCACCCTGCTTTCGGGTGAGAGTGCCGGCTTCATGATGGAGCTGCCACCCTATCACCTGCCGACGCTCAAGGGTGTCGCGCTGCGCACCTGGGACCGGGTCAAACTGTTCGTGCGCGATGCCGGCAAAGTGATCGTGGTGATGGTGCTGGCGCTCAATCTGCTCAACTCGATCGGCAGCGACGGCAGCTTCGGCAGGCAACAGAGCGGCGACTCCATTCTGGCGACCATCGGACAGAGCCTGACCCCGCTGTTTTCGCCGCTGGGGATCAGCCAGGAGAACTGGCCGGCCACTGTAGGGATCTTTACCGGCGTGCTGGCAAAGGAGGCGGTGGTGGGGTCGCTCGATTCGCTCTACGCGCAGATGGCCGCGGACACTGCGGGAGAGCAGGCGGGGAACGGAGAGTTCGCCTTCTGGCCCGCGTTGCGTAAGGCTGTCACTACCATACCGGAAAATCTAGCCGGCGTAGGCGAGTTGCTGCTCGACCCGCTCAGCCTCGACGTCGGCGATATCAGCTCAATCGAGGCAGCAGCGGAAGCTCAGGAGGTGAACAGCAGCGTCTTCGGCGCGATGGCACTGCGGTTCGACGGACAGGCGGGCGCCTTCGCCTATCTGCTCTTCATTCTGCTCTACTTTCCCTGCGTGGCGACCATCGGCGCCATCACCCGCGAAACCGGAGGCGCCTGGGCCGGCTTCGTCGGCGCCTGGACCACCGGCGTCGCCTTCACCGTCTCCACCATCTTCTATCAGACCGCCAGGTTCGACGCACATCCCGTGCAATCGGCGACCTGGATCGGGGGACTGCTGCTGTTCGCAGCCGCCGTCATCATCGCGCTGCGCGTCTGGAGCCAGCGTGAACCCGAGGAGGGGGCAGCCCAACAAAGTGGAGCCGGAATCTGATGCTCTCGTCGCTGAAAAGCTATCTGCGCGAACACGGCGCCGCCAACCTGCAGGAGATTGCGCGGCACCTCGATGCCACCGAAGAGGCGGTCGAGGGGATGCTGCGGACTCTGATCCTCAAGGGGGGCGTCGAGCAGGTGAAGATCAAGGCGGCTTGCGGCAGTAGCTGTGCAAACTGCGAAGCATCGGCAACGCACTACTATCGCCTGCCGGAACGGAAGCCGAAAAATACTGATGAGCACCCCATCTCAGCGCCACCGGGGTGCCGCTGGTAGCGACTGTCGGGCGCTACTTCAGCTTGATCATCAGACTGTTGATGCCGTTCTCGGTCAGACGCGACCGAAGCTGACGCCCCTTGTCGATCGTATAGGGACCTGAGCGGACACGGTGGAACACCTGCCCGCCATCGATATTGACCCGCTGGATCTCCGCCTGGATGCCGACCAGTGCCAGGCTCGCCTTGAGCCGGTCGGCATCGGCATGCTTGCGGAAGCTGCCCATCTGCAGCATGTAACGATCAGCCGCAGATTGCGACGACTCCGCCTCCCGCTTCTGCGCGGCAGTGGGTCGCAAGCGCACTTCCGGCTCCGGCACCACCACCTCCATCTCCGGCAGAATGGTGTAGAAGTCGAAACGCGGTTTTGGCGGCGCCTCATCGTCCGCATCGTCGGCTTCCGGCAGAGCCGCCCGAGGCTCCAGGTTCGCCACCGGCTCTGTCGGCCCGCGCAGTTCAGCCGGTAGCAGCTTCAACCAGGCGAGACCACTGAAAAAGAGCCCCACGAGCAGACCGGCAAGAAACCAGACCCACCCCGGAACCCCTGTGCGGGAGCGGCGCGGAGGATTCGCCCGGCTCTTGTAGTCACGCGCCATCTACATCCGCTCCGGTGCCGATACGCCCAGCAGATTCAGGCCGTTGCGCAACACCTGCTGGACCGCGAGGATCAGCTTGATGCGGGCGTCGCGCAGCCGTTCATCCTCCACCAGAAACTGGTGCGCGTTGTAGTAGGTGTGGAACTCGTTGGCGAGATCACGCAGATAGTGACAGAGCTGATGCGGCTCGCGATTGAACGCCGCGAGCTCTACCACTTCAGCGAAACGCGACAGGCTTCCGAGCAGCGCCGTTTCGTGCGCCTCGGTCAGCAACTGCAGGTTCTCGACCCCGGCACTCGGCTCTACCGACACACCCTTCTCCGCCGCCTGTCGCAACACGCTGCAAACCCTGGCGTGGGCATACTGCACGTAATAGACCGGGTTGTCGCTCGACTGCGACTTGGCCAGATCCAGATCGAAATCCAGATGCTGTTCACACTTGCGCATGACATAGAAGAAGCGCGCCGCATCCCGGCCCACCTCCTTGCGCAGTTCACGCAGGGTCACGAACGAACCGGAGCGGGTCGACATCTGCACCTTTTCGCCGCTGCGATAGAGGTTGGCGAACTGCACCAGCAGCACGTCCAGCCTTTCGGGGTCGTTGCCAAGCGCCGAAAGCGCCGCCTTGACCCGCGGAACATAGCCGTGATGATCGGCGCCCCAGACGTCGATGACGCGGTCGAAACCACGCTCCAGCTTATCCATGTGATAGGCGATATCCGAAGCAAAGTAGGTATGCTGGCCATTCTCGCGCACCACCACCCGGTCCTTCTCGTCGCCGAATGCCGTGGAGCGGAACCAGAGCGTTCCCGCCTGCTCGTAGACGTGCCCCAGCGCACGCAGTTTCTCGATCGCCCGCGTCACCGCGCCCGACTCGGTGAGCGTGCGCTCCGAGTACCACTCCTCGTAGTTGACCCCGAACAGCGCCAGGTCGTCGCGGATATCATCGAGGATGACATTCAGTGCCAGTTCGAAGACGAAACGATAGCGGTTGTCCCCGAGCAGCAGCTTGCTGCGGGCGATCAGCGCGTCGATGTAGAGCTCCTTGTCGCCACCCTCCGGCTCATCCGCAGGGAGGTCGGCGAGCAGCTCGACCGTTGCGACTCGATAGAGCTCGCCGTGCTCGCGATGCAGCGTCGCGGCGATATCCCAGATGTAGTCACCCTTGTAGGCGTTGGCAGGAAACGGCAGCGTCTCGTCGCACAGCTCGAGATAGCGCAACCAGACGCTGGTAGCCAGGATATCCATCTGCCGCCCGGCATCATTGACGTAGTACTCGCGGTGTACCTGAAAACCCACGGCCTCGAGCAGATCGGCCACCACCGCGCCGTAGGCGGCGCCCCGGCCGTGACCGACGTGCAGGGGGCCGGTCGGATTGGCCGAAACGAACTCCACCTGTATCCGCTTGCCGCCGCCGAGAGCGCTGTGGCCGAAACGGGCACCCTGCTCCAGCGCCTGCGGTATCAGGGCGTGGTAGGCGTCCTGGGCCAGGTGGAAATTGATGAAACCAGGCCCGGCAATCTCGACCCGCTCAACCAAACGGTTCGGAGGCAGCTCGGCAATCAGCTTCTCCGCCAGTTCCCGCGGCCTGGCGCGCGCGGCTTTCGCCAGCGCCATGGCGACGTTGCAGGCGAAATCACCATGGCGGCTGTCGCGGGCCCGCTCGATCGCCGGCTCGGGCAGTTGCGCTGGAATGACCCCCTGCTCAGCCAAGCGTGAAAGTGCCTGTGAAACTAACTGCCCGATCTGGTTCTTCATGCTGAGCGCCGTGATTCAATTGGGGAAAATCAAAGCCGGCTAGCATATCAGGAAAGCCAGACCATGCGCACCCTGGAGGGCCGCTCAGGCTAGCGCAGGTTAACACCATGCACAGGTCCTAGTACTGCTCCTGCGGATCGACATCGATCGACCAGCGCACCCGTCTCGCGCTGGTGAGACGTGCCAGCACCGGCACCCATTGCGCCAACAGGTCCTGCAGCGTCCGGCGCTGCGCCGCCTGTAACAGCAACTGGTAACGATAGCGCCCGGCACGCCGCTCCATCGGCGCCGGCACCGGCCCCCAGAGCGTGACTGCATCACAGCCGACCGCGGTTGCCGCTGCCGTGGCGTCGTCGAGAAACCCGATCGCCGCTTCCGCCCGATGCGCCTCGGCGCGCAACAGCGCCTGAAAACTGTAAGGCGGCAGTTGCACCGCCCGCCGCTCCAGCAGCCCCGCGCGGGCAAACTCGCCGTAGCCAGCTCGCAGCAGCGTCTGCAGCAACGGATGATCCGGGTGACGGGTCTGCACCTGCACCCGACCCGGTTTGTCGGCACGGCCGGCCCGCCCCGCCACCTGCACCAGCAGCTGCGCCATCCGCTCGGTGGAGCGGTAGTCGGCACCAAACAAGCCCTGATCGAGATCGAGGACTCCAACCAGGGTTACGCCCGGAAAATGGTGACCCTTGGCCAGCATCTGGGTGCCGAGGAGTAGTGAGTACTTGCCGGACTTTATCTCTTCCAGGCGCGCCCCAAGACTCCCCCTTCGCCGGGTGGCATCCCGGTCGATACGCACCACGCCATACTGCGGAAAACGCTCCCGCAGCATCGCCTCCAGCCGCTCGGTTCCCTGCCCGAGCCGCAGCAGGGATTCACCACCGCACTCGGGACAGCGCAGGGGCAACGTCCGGGAGGCGCCGCAGTGGTGGCAATCTAGCCTCTGACTCGATTGATGTACGGTCATGCGGGCATCGCAGCGCTGGCACTGCGCCAGCCAGCCGCAGTCGTGGCAGGTGAACACAGGCGCGTAGCCGCGTCGGTTGAGAAACAGCAGAACCTGATTACCTGCTGCCAGCTCCTCGCCGACCATGCCGGCCAGGCGTGGTGAAACACCCGCATCAAGTTTAACCGAGCGAATATCCATCAATTCGACACGCGGCGCCTGTGCACCCCCCGCGCGGCGACTCAGGTGCAACGCGAGATAACGGCCTTCGGCAGCGTTCTTGAGGCTTTCGAAAGAAGGCGTGGCTGAGCCAAGCACCACCGGACAACGACTGCGCTGCGCCCGGTAAACCGCCAGATCGCGTGCCGAGTAGCGCACCCCGTCCTGCTGCTTGAAGGAGAGGTCATGCTCTTCATCGACCACCACCAGACCGAGATTGGGTAGCGGCGTGAAGAGCGACGAGCGGGTACCGATCACCACGCCGGCAACGCCGAGCCGCGCGCGGTTCCAGGCCGCCGCCCTTTCAACCTCACCGAGCCCAGAGTGCAGCAGCGCCAGCGGCACCGCCAGGCGCCGCTGGAAACGCTGCATCAACTGCGGTGTGAGTCCGATCTCGGGCACCAATACCAGCGCCTGGCAGCCACGCGCCACCACAGCTTCGATCAGTGCCAGGTAGACCTCGGTCTTGCCGCTGCCGGTCACACCTTCCAGCAGATGCGCTCGGAAGCGATCCAATGAGGCGGTCACCCGCTCGACCGCTGCGCGCTGCTCCCGATTCAGCTGCGGAGCAGGCGCTTGTGCGCCGGCGAAAACGTCCGCAACCGCTGGATCGAGCCCACCACGATCCAGCCACCCCCGCGCCTCCAGGCGGCGCAACAGCGCCAGACAGGGGCCGAATTGCCGGTAGATCCGCTCCTGGCTCAGCGGGGTGTCGGCGTTCTGCAGCAGCCGCAACAGCCGGGCTTGCCGTGGCGCACGGGTAAGCTCCGACGGCGGCTGCGCGCGGCCGCTCGCCGTCAAGCACCAAACCGCTGCCTGCAGCGCGGACAACGGCTTGCCCTGACGCAGCCGCACCGGCAGCGCGTTGGCAACCACCTCGCCGATCGGATGCTGGTAGTACTCCGCTGTCCAGCGCAACAGCTCCAGATCCCCAGCGCGCAGTATCGGTTCCGGGTCGATCAGTTGCGATACCCGTTTGAGCCGTGTCGGGGAGTGCCGGGCCTCGGTGGCCACCTCAAAAATCAGCGCTGTGCGTTCTCCCCTGCCAAAAGGCACCCGTGCCCGCATCCCCGGCCGCAGATCCTTCTGGCCGATACCCTGAGGCGGCAGATAGTCAAAAAGCGTGAATACCGGAACCGCTATCGCGACCCTCAAAACGATCAAACCGCTCTCCCGGCATTCGGAGACAAGTTACGCTCCAACATTAAATTCAAATATCCGTAAACAGGGCTAACCCCTTAACAAACCAAACAATCCCGTCGCTCCTGCCAGCCTGTGGATAACTCTGTGGAACAAACGGCGGGAAAATCAATTTTTTACCGCAGATCAGCAACTAATATCGACAACCTCATCTACACCGCATATTTATTAGTTATTATTTTTCAGATATTTAAAGTATATTATTAAATCCTTATTCAATTTCAGGGAAGAGATTCGACAAAGCCTCTGCATACCACGCCGGCTGTGTATAACAGCCAAACCCCGGCACTGTTTGCGGTCGCTTGTCAAGCCTGAAAACGCACTTCCACTCACCGCACAAGAGAGTGGTCCAGGCGCATTTCCGCAGTATCATGCAGCATATGATCGACTGGAAACAGATTGCCGCCGATATCACCAGCGCCACCGGCAGGTCATTCACAGCCGACGCCGTCTCTGCATTAGGTGGCGGCTGCATCAATCGCTGCTTCCGTCTTGGCAACCCGCGCGACGCCTGCTTCGTCAAGATCAATGACCGCTCGCTCGCCCCGATGTTCGAGGCCGAACACGCCGGGCTGGAAGCGATCTCTGCCACCGGGACGATCCGCGTACCGACCCCGATTTGCAGCGGCGTTACAACCAGCAACGCCTATCTGGTGCTGGAGTTCATACCACTCGGCGGCGGGGGGAGCCTGGGCCAGCGCCTGGCCGGGTCCCGGCTCGCCGCCATGCACCGATGCACGGCGGAAGCCTACGGCGGCACACACGACAACTTCATCGGATCGACGCCACAACCCAACCGTTGGCACGACGACTGGATCGAGTTCTGGCGCCGACAGCGTTTGGGCTTTCAACTGCGCCTGGCGGCTGACCACGGACATCGCGGACGACTGCAGCAACGCGGCGCGCTGCTGCTGGAGGCGTTTCCCGCGTTTATAGACCACGCCCCCCGCCGTCGCTCGTTCATGGAGATCTGTGGGGTGGAAACCTCGCCTTCGATCCCGCGGGCGAACCGGTGATCTATGATCCGGCAGCCTACTACGGCGACCGTGAGGCGGATATCGCGATGACGGAACTGTTCGGCGGTTTTGGGAGGGAATTCTACGCCGCCTACGATGAATCATGGGCACTCGATTCAGGCTACAAGAGCCGTAAACGACTCTACAATCTCTACCACATCCTCAACCACCTCAACCTCTTCGGTGGCGGCTACGCAGCTCAATCGCTCTCGCTGATCGACGGGCTGCTGGCGGAACTGGGGCATTGAGCGCCTCGCCAGGCCGTTAAAGAGAGCCCTGTCTCTCCATTACATGATCTGACTGAGGAATAGCTGGGTGCGTTCGTGCTGTGGGTTGCTGAAGAAAGTCTCAGGGTCGTTCTCTTCGATGATCTGGCCCCCATCCATGAAGATCACACGATTGGCCACGGTTTTTGCAAAACCCATTTCGTGGGTTACGCATATCATCGTCATACCGCTCTCGGCCAGCTCGATCATCGTGTCGAGAACCTCCTTGATCATCTCCGGATCGAG
>JAGRGU010000098.1:0-145 GCA_020445335.1 Gammaproteobacteria bacterium | reverse complement strand
GCTGGCCGCCGGATAACTGCCCCGGGTACTTCTTTGCCTGCTCAGGGATCTTGACTCGACCGAGATAAGACATCGCGATCTCCTCCGCTTCACGGCGCGGCATCTTGCGTACCCAGATCAGCGCCAGGCAGCAGTTCTCCAGCAC